>CBFDBL010000158.1:0-10297 GCA_965603035.1 uncultured bacterium | reverse complement strand
GGGTTCCCGGCCGCTGTCCACTCCCTTGACGCAATGGTAGCAGCGTCGCCCGCCGGTGTCAACCGCGGCGGGGGGCGGGCCAATGGCGATTGACAGCGACGGCGGCCATCCGCTTAAATGGGCGCGTGGGAACGCTCCGCTGCGGAGGCTTCGGCGGCGGAGCGGCTTATCCAGGGGCCGGGCCGGGCAGGACAGCAGGGAGTAGGCATGCGAGCCGCGCTCAAGCGGGTGCTCCAGCGCCACGGCGCAGCGCCCAGCGATCTCATCCCGATCATCCAGGACGCCCAGGACGCGATCGGCTATCTGCCGGAGGACGTGCTGCGCGACGTGGCGGACCACCTGCGGGTGCCGGAGGCGCAGGTCTACGGGGTGGTGACCTTCTACGCGCAGTTCCACCTCGAGCCGCAGGGCAAGCACCGGGTGCGGGTGTGCCGGGGCACGGCGTGCCACGTGCGCGGCTCGGGCCGGATCCGGCGCATGGTCGAGCGCAAGCTCGGGGTGGCCGAGGGGGAGACGACCGAGGACATGATGTTCACCTACGAGACCGTCGCCTGCCTCGGCGCCTGCGCCCTGTCGCCCGTGATGGTCATCGACAACCAGTACTACGGCAGCCTCACCCCGGACCGCGCCGAGGCCATCCTCGACGAGCACATCAGCCAGGCGAAGTAGAGGTCACTCGATGACACGACTTCAGTCGATCGCCGACCTCTGGGCGCTCAAGGAACGGGCTCGCAGGCAGCCGAAGCGGCGGAGGGCCACCCTGTCGCTGTGCTACACCACCGGCTGCCGCGCGCTCGGCAGCGCGCCCGTCTACGAGGCCCTGGCGGCGGAGCTCAAGCGCCGCAAGCTGACCCGCAAGGTGGCCCTCCAGCGCACCGGCTGCCGCGGCTTCTGCGAGGCCGGACCCATCCTCTCGGTGCTGCCCGAGAACATCCTCTACGTGCGCGTCAAGCCCGAGGACGCGCCCGAGATCGTCGAGCGCACCGTCCTCAACGGCGAGGTCGTCGAGCGCCTGCTCTACCTCGACTCCCGCACCGGCGAGCGCGCCGTCCACGAGCACGACGTCCCCTTCTACAAGCACCAGACCCGCCTCGTCCTCCGCCACTCGGGACACCTGGACCCCCAGAACATCGAGGACTACCTCGCGCTCGACGGCTACGAGGCCCTGGCCAAGGCGCTCGGCGAGATGAGCCCCCAGGACGTCATCGACGAGGTGCTGGCGAGCGGGCTGCGGGGCCGCGGCGGCGCGGGCTTCCCGACGGGGCGCAAATGGCAGTTCTGCCGCGAGGCCGAGGGCGAGCCGAAGTACCTCATCTGCAACGCCGACGAGGGCGACCCGGGCGCCTTCATGGACCGCAGCGTGTGCGAGGGCGACCCGCACGCGGTGATCGAGGGCATGGCCATCGCGGCCTATGCCATCGGCGCGAGCGAGGGCTACATCTACGTCCGCGCCGAGTACCCCATCGCCGTCGAGCACCTGACGCAGGCGATCGCCGACGCCGAGAAGCTCGGCCTGCTCGGCGACGGCATCCTGGGCTCCGACTTCTCGTTCCGCCTGAAGATCAAGCAGGGCGCCGGCGCCTTCGTGTGCGGCGAGGAGACGGCGCTGATCGCCTCCATCGAGGGCCGGCGCGGCATGCCGCGGAGCCGGCCCCCCTTCCCCGCGCAGAGCGGCGCCTTCGGGAAGCCTACGAACATCAACAACGTCGAGACCCTGGCCAACGTGCCGGTGATCATCAACCGCGGCGCGGCGGCCTTCGCGGCCATGGGCACCGAGCGGTCGAAGGGCACGAAGATCTTCGCGCTCGCCGGCAAGGTGACGAACACGGGCCTCGTCGAGATCCCCATGGGCGCGACCCTGCGGCAGATCGTCTTCGACATCGGCGGCGGGGTGGCGCGGGGCCGCAAGTTCAAGGCCGCGCAGCTCGGCGGCCCCTCGGGCGGGTGCGTGCCCGCCAAGTACCTCGACCTGCCCATCGACTACGACTCGCTCCAGGACGTTGGGGCGATCATGGGCTCCGGCGGGCTGATCGTGCTCGACGAGACGACGTGCATGGTCGAGCTGGCCCGCTACTTCCTGGAGTTCGTCCAGAGCGAGAGCTGCGGCAAGTGCACGCCCTGCCGGGTCGGGACGCGGCGGATGCTGGAGATCCTGACCCGCATCACCCGTGGGGAGGGCCGCGAGGGCGACATCGAGCTGCTCCAGGAGATCGGCGAGGCGGTGAAGGCGGGCTCGCTGTGCGGCCTGGGGCAGACGGCGCCGAACCCCGTGCTGTCGACGATCGCGCACTTCCGCGACGAGTACGAGGCGCACATCCGCGAGCAGCGCTGCCCCGCCGCCCAGTGCCGCGCGCTGGGCAAGGCCGCCTGCTCCCACGCCTGCCCCGCGGGGGTCAACGTGCCCGAGTACGTCGCCCTCATCGCCCAGCAGCGGCCCGCCGAGGCCGTCGAGCTGATCCGCAGGCGCAACCCCTTCCCCTCGGTCTGCGGGCGGGTGTGCGACCACCCGTGCGAGACCTTCTGCCGCCGCGGCGACCTCGACGACGCGGTGGCCATCCGCGCGCTCAAGCGCTACGCGGCCGACGCCGAGGCCGTCGCCGGCATGAGCCCGCCGCCGAAGATCGCGCGCCGCGGCGGGAAGGCGGCCGTGGTCGGTGCGGGGCCGGCGGGCCTCACGTGCGCCTACTTCCTCGCGCTCATGGGGCGGCGGGTCACGGTCTTCGAGGCGCTGCCCGTCGCGGGCGGGGCCATGGCCGTCGCGATCCCGGCCTACCGCCTGCCGCGCGACGTGCTCCAGCGCGAGATCGACTACATCCAGCGCTGCGGCGTGACGCTCGAGCTGCGCAGCCGTGTCTCGTCGCTCGCGTCGCTGCGCAAGCAGGGCTTCGACGCCCTGTTCGTCGGCATCGGCGCGCACAAGGGCATGGGCCTCGGCCTCCCCGGCGAGAAGGGCAAGGGCGTCCACGACGCCATGGCGTTCCTGCGCGACTTCTCGCTGGGCAAGCCGGTCCCGCCGCTCGGCCGCGTGGCCGTGGTGGGCGGGGGCAACTCGGCCGTCGACTCGGCCCGCACGGCGCTCCGCATCGGCGCCGACTCCGTGACCGTGCTCTACCGCCGCACCCGCGCCGAGATGCCCGCCTACGACGAGGAGGTCGAGGAGGCCCTCGAGGAGGGCGTGGACATCCGCTTCCTCACCACCCCCACGGCCGTCGCCCGCGGCAACGGGCGCCTCGACGCGGTCCAGTGCATCCGCATGGAGCTCGGCCCGGCCGACGAGAGCGGACGCCGCAGGCCCGTGCCCATCGACGGCTCCGAGCACCGCATCGAGATCGACTCGCTCATCTACGCCATCAGCCAGCGGCCCGACTTCTCGTCCCTGCGCGGCTCCCTGCCCGAGATGACCCGATGGGGCGCCCTGACCGTGGACCCCGTGACCATGAAGACCTCGATGGACGACGTGTGGGCCGGCGGCGACTGCGTGACGGGCGCGGCCACGGTCATCGGGGCCATCGGCGCCGGGCAGCGGGCCGCCGTGTCGATCGACCAGTTCCTCGGCGGCGAGGGCCTGCTGCCCGAGAACGAAGGCGTCACGGGCTGGACGTCCAAGAGCCGGGCGCTGCGCAGCCGGCCGCACCCGAGGGTGCTGTCGCCGAAGAAGCGGCGGGCCGGGTTCGACGAGATCGTCTCGGCGCTCTCGCGCACGCAGGCCTGCCGCGAAGCCCGGCGCTGCCTGCGCTGCGACCTCGAAGAGGAATGACGCGGAGTACCCCCCCGATGCCTCACGACGGCAAGATCGCGATCGCCATCGACGGCCAGCGCGTCGAGACGACCGAGGGCACGTGCGTGCTCCAGGCCGCGCTCGACGCGGGCATCTACATCCCCAACCTGTGCTACGACTCGCGGCTCGAGCCCTACGGCGGCTGTCGGCTCTGCATCGTCCAGATCGAAGGGATGCGGGGCTACCCCACCGCCTGCACGACCGAGGCCCGCGACGGCATGGCCGTCCACAGCGACCTGCCCGAGGTCAACGACATCCGCAGGATGACCTACGAGCTCCTCATCTCCGACCACCCCGCAGGATGCCTCACCTGCCCGAAGGGCGGCGAGTGCGACCTCCAGCAGGTCGGCCGCTTCCTCGGCGTCGACACCGAGCGGATCGAGCGGGTGGTCCGGCCCGCCGAGCCCGACGAGAGCAATCCCTTCTTCGTCCGCGACCCGTCGAAGTGCATCCTCTGCGGCAAGTGCGTGCGCGTGTGCCGCGAGGTGCGGGGGGTGGCGAACCTGGATTTCGCGGGCCGCGGCTACCAGGCCGAGATCGCGACCTTCGGCGGCGGCCTCATCGCCGACAGCCGCTGCGAGAGCTGCGGCGAGTGCGTGGACATCTGCCCCGTGGGCGCGCTGCTCCCCAAGCTCGAGACACTGCCGCCCACGAAGGAAGTGACGACCACCTGCCCCTACTGCGGATGCGGATGCGGCCTCGTGCTCGGCGTCCGCGGCAACAGGATCGTCCGGGTCCGCGCCGAGAAGGACAACCCGGCCAGCCAGGGTCAGCTCTGCGTCAAGGGCCGCTTCGGCCTCGACTTCGTCGGCTCGCCCGACCGCCTCACCACGCCGCTGATCCGCCGCGACGGCGAGCTGGCCGAGGCCACCTGGGACGAGGCGCTCGACTTCGTCGCCGACCGCCTGACCGCCATCCGCGACGAGCACGGGGGCGACGCCGTCGCCGGCTACGCCTCGGCGAAGGTCACGAACGAGGAGAACTACCTCTTCCAGAAGTTCATGAGGGCGGTGGTCGGCACCAACCATATCGACCACTGCGCGCACTTGTGACACAGCCCCACGGTGGCCGGTCTGGCCGCCTCCTTCGGCAGCGGCGCGATGACCAACTCGATCGGCGAGCTCGAGGGCGCCGACTGCATCTTCGTCATCGGCTCGAACACCACGGAAGCCCATCCCATCGTCGCCCTGCGCCTCAAGGCCGCCGTCGAGAAGCACGGCGCCACGCTCATCGTCGCCGACCCCCGACGCATCGACCTCGTCCGCTTCGCCGCACACCACCTCCAGCACCGATGCGGCACCGACGCACTGCTCATCAACGCCATGATGCACGTCATCATCGCCGAGGGCCTCCACGACCAGGCCTACATCGACGAGCGCTGCGAGAACTTCGACGCCCTCCGCCAGACCGTCGAGCCCTGCACCCCCGAGGTCGCCGAGCTGACCAGCGGCGTGCCCGCCGACGACATCCGAGCCGCCGCGCGAGCCTTCGCCACCGCGCGCCGAGCCACCGTCGTCTACGCCATGGGCATCACCCAGCACACCACAGGCACCGACAACGTCAAGGCCCTGGCCAACCTCGCCATGCTCACCGGCAACGTCGGCGTCGAGAGCGGCGGCGTCAACCCCCTCCGCGGCCAGAACAACGTCCAGGGCGCCTGCGACATGGCCGGCCTGCCCAACGTCCTCCCAGGCTACCAGAAGATCGTCGACCCCGCCGTCCGCGAGAAGTTCGCCACCGCCTGGGGCTGCACCATCCCGCCCGAGCCGGGCCTGACCGTCGTCGAGATCCTCAACGAGGCAGGCCGCCGCATCCGAGCCCTCTACTGCATGGGCGAGAACCCCGTCCTCTCCGACCCCAACCAGGCTCACACCCGCGAGGCACTCGCCGCGCTCGACCTGCTCGTCGTCCAGGACATCTTCCTCAACGACACCGCCGACTACGCACACGTCGTCCTGCCCTCCGCCTGCTTCGCCGAGAGGGACGGCACCTTCACCAACACCGAGCGGCGCGTCCAGCGCGTCCGCAAGGCCCTCGAGCCGCCGGGGCAGGCCCGCGCCGACTGGCAGATCCTCTGCGACCTCGCCTCCCGCATGGGCTACCCGATGCGCTACGACAGCCCCGCCGACATCCTGGACGAGATCGCCGCTCTCACCCCCATCTACGGCGGCATCGCCTACGACCGCATCGACGCCGTCGGCCTCCAGTGGCCCTGCCCCACCCGCGACCACCCCCGCACCCCCTACCTCCACCAGGGCACCATCGCCCGCGGCAAGGGACACTTCCACGCCACCCCCGTCATCGAGGCCGCCGAGCTGCCCGACGACGACTACCCCTTCCTCCTGTCCACCGGCCGCGTCCTCTACCACTTCCACACCGCCACCATGACCCGCCAGAGCGGAGGCCTCAACGAGCTCTACCCCGGCGGCGACATCCAGGTGCACCCCGACGACGCCAAGGCGCTCGGCGTCCGCCAGGGCGACTTCGTGGACGTCGAGAGCCGGCGCGGCATCGTCCGCGCCAAGGCGCTGCTCTCCGACCGCGTCTCGCGCGGCATGGTCTTCATGCCCTTCCACTGGCGCGAGGCGCCCGCCAACGCGCTCACCAACGACGCGCTCGACCCCATCGCCAAGATCCCCGAGTTCAAGGTCTGCGCCGTCCGCCTCACCAAGGCCGACCCCACCGCGCCCAAGCCCGAGAAACCCCGGCCCACAGGCCGCAGGAAGCGCTCGGGCAAGCGCCGACGCAAGAAGACGGCGAAGGCCTGAGCCGCTGCCGTCGAGTTTGCCCTTGACTCCGGCTTCCAAGGCGCTACCCTGGGAATAGCCCTCGTGCGGCATGGCGGAGCATCCGGCAATGACAACGCTACAAGTCAAAGTGCCCGATGAGCTGCTCGAGCTCCTGGGCTCGAGGGAAGCAGCGGAGGAGCGCGTTCGTCGTGCGGCCGTGCTCGACCTGCTCAAGCGGCAGATCATCTCACAGGGGAAAGCCGCGGAGTTGCTGGGCATGAGCCCCGTTGCGTTCCGCGATCTCATGGCCGAGGCCGACGTGGCCACGATCGCCCTGACCGAAGATGAGCTCGATGAGGGGCACGAGAACCTCAAGCGCGCGCTCGGAAAGCCGCCGTCATGACGGCCCCGGTCGTCTGCGATTCAAGCCCCCTGATCACCTCCGCCCGCGCCGCGCGAGCCGATCTGCTCAGACAGGTCGTCGGCTCCCTCCTGATCCCCCGGGCCGCGCACTACGAGGTCACCGTCCTCGGACACGGAATGCCTGGTGCCCAGCAGGTGGAGGAGGCCGCGTGGATCACCTCGCGCACCCTCGCAGACGCCGGGGCAACCAGCAGGCTTCCGGCGACGCTCGGAGCAGGCGAGAAGGAAGCCATCGCTCTCGCCCGGCAGCTCGGCGCCTGCCTTCTGGCCGACGACCCCGCCGCCCGACGGGAGGCGCGTGCGAGGGCCGTCCCACCCCTGAGCACCCTCGACGTCCTCGATGAAGCGAAGGGCGACCGGCTTATCGATCTCGTGAAGCCAGTACTCGAGGAGTTCCTGCGAACCGGCTTCCGCCTCGCGCATTCCCTCTACAATGCCAAGCTTCGGCGAGCCGGCGAGCTCCCGTAGCGAGCATCCCCGGGGCCACCAGCCATGGCACATGACACCGAGCCGAGCGCGGACGGAGGTACCACCACCCCCGTCCGCGTCCTGCGCATCCGCGACGGCGAGCGGGTGGAGGCCGACGACCGCGTGGTCCGCGAGGAGACGGTCGTCCTGGTCGTCGGCGGCCGGCGGCTGCTGCGCGTGCAGTGCCTGCCCGAGGCCGTCGAGGACCTGGCCATCGGCCTGCTGGCGACCTCGGGCCTGCTCGAGCCCGGGGCGCCCGTGCCCGACGTCGCGTATGACGCGGCGGCCCACCGGGTCACCGCGGCGCTCGACGTGCCCGAGGAGCAGATCGCCGCGCTCGAAGCCTCGATGACCCTGGGCTCGGGCTGCGGCGCCGCGCTCTCCCCCACCGGCCAGTTCGACCCCTTCGACTGCTCGCGCAAGCTCGACACCGCCTTCGCCGTCGAAACCGGCGTCATCCAGCGGGCCATGACCGCCTTCGTCGCGCGCTCCGAGCTGTTCCGCCAGACGGGCGGCGTGCACAGCGCCGCCATTTGTCACGGGGAGCAGGTCGTGGCCTTTGCCGACGACATCGGCCGCCACAACGCCTTCGACAAGGTCATCGGCGCCTGCCGACGCCAGGGCATCGACCTCATCGACAAGCTCGCGCTCGTCACCGGCCGGCTCAGCCGCGAGCTCGTCGCCAAGGCCGTGCCCGTGAGCCTGCCCGTGCTCGTCAGCCGCGGCGCCCCCACCGACGCTGGCATCGACCTGGCGCGCCTCGCCAACCTCACCCTCATCGGCTTCGCCCGCGCCCGACGCCTCAACGTCTACACCGCACCCTGGCGGCTCGCGCCCCCCGTTGCCTGACGCCTCTCACCCACGCCAGTCGCTCACAGCGACAGCCCCGCATCCGGGGTCACAGCCAGCAGCGCTCAGGAGAAAGGTGTCAGGCACTGATGAGTGATTGGGGCGCGGCTGGCGCGGCGTGAGCTTGTAGATGAGCAGGGTCTCGCCGAGGACTCGCTTGCGGGCGATCTCGCGGTGACGCCAGCCGAGCTGCTCGGCGACGGCGAGCGCGCGCCGTGGCTCGGCGAGCGACGAGTAGACCATCTGCACGCAGCCGCCCGGCGCCAGGTAGTCCTTCGCTTGGGCGAGGAAGCGCCGCAGCAGTGCCTTGCCGGGGTCGAGCAGGGCGCGTTCGAGGAGTGTCGTGGGCGTGCCTTCGAAGTAGGGGGGCGTGAAGAGGATGAGGTCGAAGCGCGCCGCGGGCGCGAGGGGGGCGAAGAGGTCGCCGAGCACGACGAGGACGGAGGCGCCGACGCCGTTGTCCTCGGCGTTCGTGCGGGCGCAGCGCGCGGCGTGGGGGCTGACGTCGAGGGCCACGACCGTGGCGGCGGTCTGCGCGGCGACGACGGCCTGGATGCCGGAGCCCGTGCCCATGTCGAGCACGAGGTCGTCGGGGCCGACGCGGATGTGGCGGGCCATGAAGCGGCTGGTGCCGTAGAGCTTGGGGTTGAAGACGTGGGGGGAGATGCGGTAGACGCGGCCGAGGACGCGCACGGAGCGCGGCCCGAGCCTCTGCGCGGCCTTGATGAGCCACACGGAGAGCCGCTGGCGGAGTCGCGTCACGAGGCCGGGCCGGTGGGGTCGGGCGGCCCGGCTCGAAGGCGCGGGATGCCCTCCGCCGCGCTCGGGCTGCTCGGCGGGAGGCTCCGTCATTCGGCACGCGTCATTTCCTGGCAGCGTCGGGCCCGAGCTTGCGGTCGAGCGGGCGGGCCCAGATGTTGCGGTAGCGGACGGGGGCGCCGTGTGCCTGGAGGCGGATGGCGTCCTTGGGGCCGTGGGGCTTGTAGCGGGGCACCGTCTTCCAGTGGGTCAGGCCCTGGATCTCGACGTTGTCGTGGACGAGCACGCCGTTGTGGACGACGGTGATGTAGCCGGGCTGGGCGAGCTTGCGGCCCTCGAAGACGGGCGCCTTGAAGTGGATGTCGTAGGACTGCCAGGTCCCGCGTGGCCGGGAGGCGTTGACCCGCGGCGGCCCCTGCCCGTAGATGGCGGCGCACATGCCGTCGGCGTAGGTGCGGTTGTCGTAGCAGTTGAGCACCTGGATCTCATAGCGGTTGACCAGGAACACCCCGCTGTTCCCCCCGTCCTGGCCGTGGCCCTTGACGCTCTCGGGGATCAGGAACTCGAGGTGGAGCTGGACGTCGCCGAACTTCTCGACGCTGTATTGCTGGCCCTTGGTCACGACCATGGCGCCATCGTCGAGCTTCCATCCCTTGTTGCGCCAGTGGTCGAGGTCGTCGCCGTCGAAGAGCACGGTCGCGTCGTCGGGCGCGGGCACGACGCGGCCGTCGTAGGGGGCGGGCACCCACTTGGGCTGCGGCCGCCGCGGGTCGTGGATATGCCACTCGGTGCCCGGCAGCATGGGCGTGTTCGTATAGCCGTCGATCTTGTTGGTCGGGTTCGGCGGCGCGGTCACCTTCTGGCCAGCCTCGCCGACCGTGCCGCCCAGCGCTGCGAAGGCCGCCACCATGACCACCACGCGAGCCACTCTCGTCATCGCTGTCTCTCCTGCCTGCGTCCGCTCGCAAGGTCCCCAATCGTGGAGCCACACTCCCGCCGGCCATTCTACGGATCGAGGCGGTGGCGCGCCACCAGGCCGCCTGCCCGTGGCTTGACATCCCGTCGGGCGGCCCGCTTAATGACCTCTGTATAACTAATGCAAGGCTCGGGTGGCGCCAGGCCTTGCCGGTCAGGCGCGCGCACGTTGCTGGAAGCGGCCAGTGTGCACTCGGGATCCCGCAGCCCGTAAGCTCACTGACGGCGTAGCCGTTTCGCGAGGTGACGCTCCCGCTGGGCCCTGCCGCGGCTGGTGACAGGGGGGCTGTCACTCCCTCCAGTGCCCGTCCGGGCC
>CBFDBL010000157.1:0-10332 GCA_965603035.1 uncultured bacterium | reverse complement strand
CGGAAAAGCCCGGCAACTGGGCGCCGGCGAGCGTTTCGTTGGCGACGTGCGATCTGTCTTCGCCGACCCGGACAAGCGCGATTTCCATCTGAAGGGCGGCTCGCCGGCGATCGACGCGGGCATTAGCCTGGGCGAGGAAGTTCCCACGGACATCGACGGCACGAAGCGGCCCCGGGGCAAGGCCTTCGACGTCGGGGCCTACGAGTCGAGCCCCTAGGACCACTGCCATGGCGAGACACGATCGCAGGCCCAGGAAGGTCATCGCCGGGACGCGAGCCGTTTCCTGTGGTCTGACCCATTGGTCAGGAGGGCCTCAGCGATGCTGATTCGGCGAAGGAAGCCACTGACAGCCAACGTCGGCATCTTCGGGGTCGGCCACGACACGTATTGGGGCCAGTTCGACGGTCTCCTGGGCGAGCTGATGGGGCACCATGCCACGCTGCACAAGAAGGTCCAGGCGTCTGGCGTGGAAACGGTCGACTTCGGGATGATCGACGACGCTCAAGCGGCCTACGCCGCGCTGCCCAGGATCCAGGCGGCCCACTGCGACCTGCTGCTGTGCAACATGCTGACCTACGCGACGAGCAGCACGTGGGGCATCCTGCGACGCCGACTCGACGTGCCCATCGTGCTGGTGGCGCTACAGCCGCTCGAGGCGATGGACTACCCCAAGGCCACCACATACACCCAGCTGTGCAACGACAACATCTGCTCGCTGCCCGAGTTCGCCGGCGTATCGGTTCGCATGGGCAAGCCGGCCCCGCCGACGATCATCGGCACGCTGAACGACGACCCCACGGCCGACGCCGAGCTGGCCTGCTGGTGCCAGATCGCCAAGGTGCTCCACGACCTGCGCGGCGCACGCCTGGGCCAGATGGGCCACGCGCTGGAAGCCATGCTCGACATGCACCACGACCCCACTGCGTTCACCGCGTCCTTCGGCCTGCACGTGGTGATGTGCGAGCCGGACGACGTGATGCGCCACTACCGCCAGGTCCGGCCCGACGCCATCGCAGCCAGGAGCGAGGAGATCCTCGCGTTCTTCGACACCCCCGACCCCGGCGCCGACCCCATCGCCACGAAGCTGACTGACGACGACCTGGCGATGGCCGCCCGTGTGGCAGTGGCGCTCGACCGCTTCATCGAGGAGAAACAGCTCGACGGCCTGGCCTACTACTACGAAGCCGCGCCCGGCTCGGAGATGCGGCGGCTGGTCGCGAACTTCATCGTCGGCAACAGCCTGCTCACCGCATCCGGCTTCCCCATGTGCGGCGAGAACGACCTGAAGACCTGCGTCGCCATGATGATCATGGACCGGCTCGACATCGGCGGCAGCTTCGCGGAGTTCCACCCGGTGGACTTCGCCGAGGGGTTCGTGCTCGTCGGGCACGACGGGCCACACCACATCAACATCGCCGAGGGCCGCCCGGTGCTTCGCAGCCTCAGCAAGTATCACGGGAAGCCGGGCAGCGGCGCGAGCGTCGAGTTCAAGATCCAGGAAGGCCCGATCACCATGCTGAGCATCAGCAGCAAGGCCGACGGGCAGTTCAAGCTCGTCATTGCCGAGGGCGAGTCGGTGGCCGGCCCCATCCCTGCCACGGGCAACACGAACACCCGCGGGTTCTTCCGGCCCGATGCGCGCACGTTCCTCAAGCGCTGGGTCGCGGAGGGCCCCACGCACCACTTCGCGCTCGGCGTCGGGCACCACGCCGAGACCATCCGAGCCATCGGCGAGGTGCTCGGCATCGAGAGCGTCATCGTCTCCCCCCACGGCGAGCCTGGATGAGCCATGGCCTCGACCCGCGCGCGTCGTGCACGGCGATAGATGGAGCCAATGCAGAGAATGGACGACACCCGCTTCCGTCGCGTCTGCCTGGAGACCAGCCTCAAGCCCTTCCGCCAGTTGGACGCCGCCTTCGTCGAGAGCGTGTGCCACACGCTGTGGGACAACTGGCGCCGCCTGATCGCGCGGGCCGACGAGGTCGCGGTGCTGCTCTGGGTGGGCGACGGCAGCGAGATCCTCCAGTGGCAGGGCAACTGGGACGCCTGCGTTCCCTGGGCAGATCGCATCGGCTTCTGCAACTACGACACGCCCGGCGCATTCCCCCCCGACAACCGGCACTACAGGATCAACCGCGCCGTGCCGTACATGGCGAATCCCCCCCGGCCGACGTTCCGCGACCTCGAGCGGATCATCGAGGCGCTGCGCCGCACGGCGCGAGGCCGCCTCGGGCGCGAGATCCGCATCGGAGCAGCGCTCGACCCCGGCCCGGAGTTCGTCGAGAACGCCTGGAAGTTCCAGCGCCACCCCGAGGTGCTCACGCCCGACGGCCCCGCGCGCATGCCCTGCATGATGCACTTCCTCACGCACCAGTCGACCGTCCGTCCCGACGGCGAGGCGTACGCAGGCTTCCCCGACGGACTCGACGCACCGGCGCGCTTCGGCACGTTCCTGGGCCGCCAATTCGCTGCCGTGATGCGCGATCTGGGCTACGACTGGATCTGGTTCTCCAACGGGTTCGGCTACACACACTTCCCCTGGACCTGTTGCGGCGAGTTGTTCGACGGCCAGCAGTTCCTCCCCGACCGCGCCGAGCCCGAGCTGCGGCGGACCCGTCGCTTCTGGGAGGATTTCCGACGCGAGTGCCCCGACGTCGAGGTGCAGGTTCGCGGGACCAACTTCACGGTGGGCATGGACATCGCCGCCAACGGCGTGTCCCACGAGGACGTCGCGTCGACCGGACGAGTCGTGGCGCCCCCACCCAACCCGCCGTGGGGGTCGCGCGCCCTCGGGCTCGAGATGGCGAGCTTCCTTTCGAGGATGAGCTCCTCACCGGCAGACCGCCTGCTGTTCCGCTTCTACCTCAACGACCCATGGTTCGTCACCAACCCGTGGTACGACTACTACAACCGCGAGCCGTTCGACATCTATGTCCCGATGTCGGCCGCGCGCCTCGGCGAAGACGGCAGCGTGGAAACACCCCACGATCTCGCCCTGTTGACCGTCGACACCGAGAAGGGGGAGCTGCTGCGCGACGAGGCCGGCGAGGTCACCCCGCATCTGCTGCGCGCGGCGCAGACCCGCCCAGACGCCGCAGGCCCCGTCGTCTGGGTCTACCCGTTCGACGACTACCATCGGATCCTCAGGAACACGCCGGACGGGATCGCCGACGTCTTCGCCCACGAGTGGTTTGCCTGCGCCATGGTCAATGCAGGGCTCCCGCTCAACACGGTGTGCCCTGGCGACCGCTTCGCTCGGCTGGCCGACGTTGGGGCACTGCCCGATGCCATCTTTGTCGCACCGGTGCCTGCGCCCAGCTCGTCGTACAGCCAGGCCCTGCTCGAGCACGTGCGCACTGGCGGCAAGGCCCTGCTCTACGGCCCCCTTGCACCTGCCGACCCCGAGTGGCTCGACGCGCTCGGCATCGAGCTCGCCGATCCGCTCGAGGGCGACTTCGAGGTGGACGTGCGACTGGCCACCGACCGCTTCCGGCAGGAGGCCTGTGCGCCGTCCGGGGGCGACTCGCTGGATGCGTCGATCGGCATGGCCAGCGACGATGCCCCCGCCGCGGCAGCGAAGCAGCGCCTGTTGCACCATCGGGGCCTCGTCAGCGGCGGCGGGATTCGGGCGGTCGCCCACGAGGGGACGTGCGAGGTGAGGGTTGCCCTCTCGCAGAAGGGCCGGGAGCGGGCCTACGCGGTAACGCGCGGCGGCGCCGCGCTGGGCGGCGGGAGGGTGGCCTGGATCCGCGGCACAAGCTGCTTCGATCCTGCCGCCAAGCCCATCGAGCCTCGCTTCGATCCGCCCTGGCGGGTCGTGCGGCCCGACGATTGGGCACGTCGCCTGCTGGCGGACCTCGGGCTCGACATCCTCCAGGAGCGACTCGACGAATCGGTTCAGCCGGCCAATGTGTTCATCAAGCGGCACCGCGGCGCGTGGTACTTCGTCGGCCACAAGGCCAACACCTCCGCGCGGCTGTGGATTCGCACGGAAGACGGTGCGCCCTGCTTCGGGGAATGCGAGACGCCGATCGCAGGCGGATACGCAGGCGAGTGCTTCGGCAAGTCGTTCCACAACGAGGTCCGGGCCTTCGTGACGATGCGCGACGGGATCGTCCGCACGAAGACCCTCCCGACGCCCATCGGCAGGCGGGCTCACTTCTCGCTGGCCAACCTCGTGGACGCCGACGTCGCGATCTACCCCGAGCCGGAGGCACTGGCCGACGGCGATCTCGACCTCCAACCCGTCATCGCGGGCGATGCCCCCGTGCCGCACGACGTCGACGCCGAGCGCGGCAGGGCCGTCGTGAGGCGCTTCACGGGAACGCTCTACGTTCTCTGGTGAGCGGCGGTCCGGCTGTCACCGTCGCGCGCCGGTCGGGGAACGGCCGCGGGCCTCACCATTGACGGTAGCGGTCGGGGTTGTAGCCCCAGCGGTCGGCGACGGCGCGGTAAAGGGGTGTGGGCACGAAGTCGGCCGTCGCCTGGGGGCGTTTGCGCCTGGGGTCGGGGAGCGGCTGGAGGTCGGGCTCGGCGTCGGAGAGGGTGACGGCGACGATGCCGACGAGGCCCTTGGTGTCGGCCGAGGCGAAGGCGAGCTGGCGGATCGGCTTGCCGGGGTGGGGGTTCCGCCAGGCGAGGGCGTAGAGGCCGGCGCTGTCGAACTTTGGGGTGGGACCTTCCCAGGCGACGCAGCAGAGCTTCGGGTCGAGGTGCTTCGCGCTGCCGCCCCCGCCGTGAGGCGTGCCGAAGGGCGCGTACCAGTCGCCGACCTCGGCGTCCACGCGGACCGGCAGATCGGCGCGCGTGCCGTCCTGGTAGAGCAGGCTGTAGGTGGCGAGCCGCCCGGCCCCCCAGCCGCCGCCGTGGAGGATGTAGATCGTGCGGGCGCGCGCGCCGCCGAGGGGAACCGTGGCCTGCTTGGGCAGCTCGGCGCGACGCTGGCTGCCGAGGACGATGCACGACTTGGCGGCGTTCGCGGCGGGGTCGACGATGGTGAAGGGCACGCCGGCGAGGGTCTGCGTGCCTGGCTGGAGCTGGCGGAGATCGGCGTCGCCGGAGTCGAACCAGCCGCCCTTGCGGTCGTCGGGCTTGTCGTCGACGAAGCCGACGGTGCAGGCTCGGCGGACGTCGACGGGCGTGTGCTTGCCGGCAGCGAGCGTCCTGGCGCCCGCGATGGGCTCGTAGATGCGGACCTTCGAGACGTGGACCGCGTTGTAGTAGCTGCCGAAGCCGACGTAGCCGTTCTGCTGGGCCACGGCGTTCTCGATGCGCTCCTTGCGGACGAGGGCGTCGGTGCGGGCCACGACCTTGCCGTCCCACGTGATGGTGAGCCGCGAGCCGAGCCATTCGACCTGGATCGTGTGGGGATCGGTGTCGGTGAGCCTGGCGATGGGGTCGTCGGGGCCGATGGCCGTCTTGCCCCAGCCGCCGTCGACCATGTTGTTGAGCAGGAGGCCCTTGGAGGTGAGCGAGAAAAGGTAGTAGCTGCCGTGGTCCTGGTAGTCGAGGGCCAGGATGATGTGGAGCGGCTTGCCCGGCGGCACGACGCGGACCGTGGCCCCGAGGCGGTAGTTGGCCAGCGGGCGCCCGAAGAGGACGAAGTTGCGGCCGCCGTCCTTGGGAGGGATTTGGAGCCAGCCGTCGGCGATCTTGAGCTCGCGGCCCGCGGGCCGCCAGTGGCGCGACGACGACGCGTCCTTGAAGTCGTCGCGGAAGACCTCTCGCCACTCGGTGCCGCGCTGAAGCGGGCGCAGACGGAGCGTCTCGCCGCGGGCGCCGAGGTTGGCGAGCAGGCGGTTGACGATGCGGAGCGCCTTGGGGAAGGCGAGGCTCTGGGCCGTGGTCTCCCGCTTCCACTCCTCGTGGAACACGGCGGGGTCGATGCCGCAGAGCACGAGCTCGCCCTTGCCGATGGCGCACTTCGCCAGCAGCCCGTCCGCGAGGAGCTGGACCCCGCCTGCCGCGACGAGCTTCGCGCCCGAGGTCGCGGCCGCCCGTCGCACGGGATAGGCCTGGCGCCAGAAGAAGTCGCTCGCGGCCAGGCCGTCGAGCAGGGCGTCTCGGCCCGGGTGCACGATGCGCCCGATGCGGGCATCGCCCAGGGCGACGGGCAGCGCGTCGGGCAGCCAGGCGGGGCGCTCGCGCGCCGCGGGCTCCCGCTGCTCCGCCGTGCGTGCTCGTGCGTTGCCTCGCCAGCTCTCGACGGCCTTGGCCGAGGGCGGGACGACGACCAGCGCGCGGCCGCCCCGGCCGACGAAGTCCAGGAGGGGGCCGCGGTCCGCCGCCGTCAGGGCGTCGGCGTCCAGGAGCGCGACGCGGTCGGCCGCGAGGCCGGCCAGGGCAGCGGGGGCGGTGCTCTCGGCGTCGTAGCCCAGCCAGCGGACGAGGCTGCGGACGCGGTCGGTCCCGACGGCGGCGAGCGGTCGTGAGGCGATGGGCTTCGCGGCGGCGGCGCGGCGGATGAGGTTGTGGGCGAGGGTGGTGGCCACGGGGTCGACGCCGTAGCGCGAGGTGAGGTCGAGCTGGCAGAAGACGATGCGCCCCTTGCCCTCGTCGCATTCGAGCAGCGGCGCGCAGGCGAGGTCGAAGCCGCAGGAAAGGATGGCGCGGGCGGAGCCCAGTGCGGGCTTCCTGAGCGCGTGGGTGCAAACGATGCCGTGGTTGCTCCAGTGCCAGAAGGCCTCGGGGTAGGTGCGCTCGGTCTCGGGCGGCGGCTCGGGGTAGGGCTCGCACAGGTCGGAGGCGCCGCGCCAGTCGGCGAGGCCGTCGCCCAGGCCCTCGAAGAGCGCGGGGCACGACGCGGTAACGAAGGCGCGCCGCTGCGCGACCTTCACCAGAGCGCCGCCCAGGAGCCCGTCGGGCGTCTGCTCGAAGCACAGACAGCTCAGGCCGCCGCGCACCGCGGCGAGAAGCTCCGAGGCGTCGGCATCGGCGGCGAGCGCCTCGCGCCCGATGACCAGCAGGCCGTAGCCCTTCAGCTCCCGGAGCGCGGCGAGCCGCGCGTGCTCCACGCCCATCTGGCGAAGCATGCGCGCCGTCTTGCCCGACGGGTCGTAGAGGGCGACCCGCGCCCCCGCGTCGAGCGCCAGGCGCGCCCTGGGGAGGACCTGGAGCCCAAAGGCGTCCCGGCTCTGCACCGAGCGGGTCGTCAGGCGCCCGTCGGCGGCCGCGTCCATCCAGGGGAGGGTCGCGCGGGCCTCCACGTGGAGGGCCAGCTCCGTGCGTTCGGCCACCCCCAGCGGCTCGACGGTGATGGGGATGAGCTTGACGCGGCCGGCCGGGACCTTCGCCGCGAGCTCCTCCCGCCGCAGGTCCTTCGCCCCCGGCCTGGCCAGCCGCCAGACGACGGCGACCTCGGCGTCGCTGGCGCTGCCGTTGACCAGGACGATCTGCTTGCGGATCGGCTCGTCGGCGAAGTAGGCGCAGTCCTTCGTCACGAAGTCGGGGTGGCCGCCGACGTAGGCGAGCAGCGGCGAGAGGGCGTCGCGAACGGCCTCGCCGACCGAGTTGAGCTCGCGGATGGGCGCGCCCTGGCGGACGCGGTCGGGCACAGGGCCGGGCGTCTTGAGGCTGCCGAAGGCCGGCTTGTGCGGCTCGAACCCGCCGAAGTCGGTCACGACGTGGGCGTAGCCGCCGGTCGCGAGGCCGAAGAGGCCGAGGCCGCCGACCTCGTAGGCCCGCCAGCTTCGCACGGTGCGGCGGACGAACAGCTCGTTGACCCGCTTGACCAGCTCCGAGACGTCGCCGCCCTCGTCGCGGCCGTCGGACCAGTTGACCCACACGCGCTTCGACATGCCGTAGGCCGCCTCGCCGAAGTAGCGGGCGCCGTGCTCGTGGTGCAGGCCAGCCTTGTAGCGGTCGCCGCCCCAGAGGCACTGCTTGCGCTCGTAGGAGTCGATGTCGCGCCAGTTGTACATGAAGGGGAAGTCGAACTCGGCGCTGTAGAGGGCGGCGCGCTTGGCCCGGCTCCAGTCGCGCGGCACTTCCTCGCGGGCCTGGAGCGGCACGCCGAGGCCCATGTAGGGCAGGTTGCACCAGATGTCGCCGACGTTGCCGCAGCCGTAGTGCAGGACGACGCGGGTTGGGTCGATCTTCCGGATCTCCCGCTCGTGCTCGAGCATCTCGGCGCGCTTGGCGAGGAGCCATTGGGGGAAGTAGTCGGTGCCCATCTTCTTCGGCTGGTTGTCCCACTTCTGGAGGGTCTTCCACATGTCGGTGCTCCAGCCGACGAGGCTGGGGTGGTTCTTGAGCCGCCGGAAGGCGCCGGGCGACCAGCTATTCCAGCCGGGCAGCCAGACGAGGCCGACCTCGTCGCAGGCCTCGGCGAACGTCTCGGCCGACGCGCCGGCCCCGATGCCGAAGCCGTTGCCGTTGTAGTTCATCGCGCGCAGGAAGCGCAGGTAGCGGCGCAGGAAGCCGGCGTGGTAGCCCGTGTAGAGGCCGCCGCTGAGCCCCGAGGTCTCGGAGCGGAACACGAAGGGCGCGCCGTTCAGCCAGAAGCGGCCCTCGCGCACCGCGAAGTCGCGGAAGCCGAACCGCTCGACCCGCTCGTCGAGCAGGCGGTCCGCGCGGGCCTGGACCCGCAGGCTGTAGAGATGCGGCGTGTCGGGCGTCCAGAGCTTCGGCTCGGGCCACGCAGCCCTCAGCCGCGCCGTGGCGCGCCCGTGCGCAGCGACCGACACCTTGACGGTCGGCAGCGTGCAGTCCGCCTTGGCAGCGAGGCCGGCGCGGCGCCACTCGTGGGCTGTGGCCGCGACCTGGACCTCGACGGCCTTGTCGGTCTCGTTCGCCAGCTCGACGTCGGCCGCCAACTCGCGGCGGGCCACCGAGGTGATGATCCGCACGTCGCGGACGTTCACGAACGCGTCGCGGGCCTCGAGCCACACGTCGCCGTAGACGCCGCCCGTCCAGGCCATCCGCTGCCACCACTGCGAGCCGATGCGCGTGCTGCGCGCGTAGACGGCGACGGTGTTTGCCTCGCCCATTCGGGCGACAGAGGTGACGTCCAGCGGCCCGCCCGCGCGGCCGGCGAAGCGGCCGTTCACGAACACGAAGCCGCGCTGATTGACGTGCCCGACGTCGAGCAGGACGCGCTTGCCGCGCCAGGCGGCGGGCAGCGCGACCTCCCGCCGATACCAGCCGGTCGTCGGCAGCTTCTGGTCGGGCGCCTTGAACAGCTTGCCGTCGGGAAGGTGGAGGTCGAACTCGCCCGGGTAGATGCGGCCCGGGACCTTCGCCGCGCCCCACGTGCCGTCGGGGATGGCCGGGTGGCCCGCGCCCGCGAGCGGCTCGAGCTGGAGCTGGTCGACGAGCAGCTCACCGTCGGAGCCGACCTCGAACAGGAAGTCGAGCTCGTTGACGTTCGCGAGCTGGAGCGCCTTGTCGTCCGTCGCGCCGCTGCCCCAGTAGTAGGGCATCTGGAGCAGCGAGACGGTCAGCTTGCCCCAGTCGCCCGCCGTGAGGACGATCGGCTCGGTGCAGTGGATCTCGAAGCCGTCCTTGCGCCGCTCCAGCAGCCGCAGGCGGAACCGCGTCCTGCCCCGCACGCCCCTGACCCACACCGAGAGCAGGAACTCCTCGCTCGGCAGCTTGACCGCCTGCGTCAGGGTCCGCCATCCGCCCTTCTGCGGCGCCACCGCGACTCGCAGGGCCCCGCGCCCGAGCTTCGCCTCCTTCGCGGCGCGGACCGTCGGCTTCTTCCCGCCGTCCGAGCAGCGCGGGTCGAAGGCCCCGACGCCCTTCTCGAAGTCGTTCAGCACGGCGCGCGTCTTGCCCTGCGGCGCCTTCGGGGCCGGGACGATCGTCTTATCGCCCAGGTGGAACTGCCACCAGCCGTTCAGGCACACCCGTTCGCGCGTCGCCGTCCGCACGCGCGCGGCATCGTCCAGCCGCCAATCCATCGCCGGCATCCCCGCCAGCGACGTCGAGGCGAACGCCGCCAGGACGGCGAGCATTGCACAGGCAAGAGAGCACACTCGCGTCATCGCCACGATCTCCCAGTGGGGGACGGCACATTCGGAGTGGAACCCGGCCTCAGTCGCAAGACTGCCCCATCATAGCCCCCCGCATCCGCCTCGGCAACCGCCCCCCGCCGTCGCCGCGCTCCGAGCCCGATCTGCGTTCCCGCCACCAGGCGCCCGGGGCGCCGCTTCGCGTCATCCTCTGGTAGGGTGTGCATACTTGCACACGCAACCCTCGATGCCCCGGGGAACGCGCGCCGACTGGCACATTGTCGCCCGATTGCCGATCATCACGTAGAGCGCCGAGGACGTGCGCCCCCACGCCGGGCATCGAGACGGTCGAGCGTGTGTGAAGGAGCATTCACGAGCG
>CBFDBL010000156.1:0-10407 GCA_965603035.1 uncultured bacterium | reverse complement strand
GGCTGGAGAACATCACGGCCACGATGTTGGGTGGTCCCGACAACGCGCGGAGTGTCGGCGTCGCGTTCAAGTTGGGCATGGCCGACCTCGGCCTACAGCCGTACCCGGTCTACGCAATACACGGCAGGGTGTTCACGCTCATCATGTACGGCAGGTCGCAGCGGCTGGCACAGCTCGAGGCCGACTACCTGAACCGCGAGGCGCGCTTCCAGGCACTGCGGGTGCAGGCCTACGTCTACCGCGACCGCAGCGGGGCCTACCGCCTGTGCGTGCGCGGCCTGGCACGCAGGACGCCGGCCGAGCGGGAGGCCGTGAAGGCGGAGTTGCGCAGGCTCAAGTCCAGCGCCAAGAAGCTCGACTACCGCGACGCCGATTTCCAGGCCCCCTAGAGCCCGGCCTCAGGAGCAGCCGCCGTGCAAGCCTCCGCCGACTGCATCCCCTGCGTGCTGCGACAGGCGCTCGCCGCCGCCAGGCGGGTGACCGACGACCCCTGGCTCCACCGCAAGCTCCTGTTCGCCGTCATGGAGAAGCTGCCCGAGGTCAACTTCGACCGCACGCCGGCCGAGATCTCCTACGACACGCTCCGCTTCGCCTGCAAGTACCTCGGGGTGGCCGACCCGTTCAAGGAGGACAAGGGCCTCCACAACGACAAGATGCTGGCCATCGAGAACGAGATGCGCCAGGCCATCCGCGCCGCCGCCGACCCGCTGCGCGCCGCCGTCCGATTCGCCCTGGCCGGCAACATGATCGACCTCGGCATCCTGGCCGTCGAGGACATCGAGGCCGAGCTGGCACGGGATGCGGCCGAGCTCACCATCGCGCTCGACGACTTCGCGGCGCTCCGCGACGCGCTCGACGGCGCACGCTCGGCGCTCTACCTGCTCGACAACGCCGGCGAGGTCGTGTGCGACAAGCTGGTGATGGAGCAGCTCGGCGTCCACGACATCACCTGCGCCGTGCGCCGCGCCCCCATCATCAACGACGTGACCCGCGAGGACGTCCAGGCCGTGGGCCTCGAGCGCATCGCGCGGATCGTGGACATCGGCGCCGACGCGCTCGGCGTGCCGCTGAGCGTCTGCTCCGCCGAGTTCCGCGACCTGTTCGCCGGCGCCGACGTCGTCATCAGCAAGGGACAGGCCAACTTCGAGACCCTCGACGAGGCCGACCGCGAGATCGTCCACATCCTGCGGGCCAAGTGCGACCACATGGCCAGCCACCTCGGCGTCCCGCGCGGCGCCGCCGTCATCGTGAGGACACCGAGGCAGAGCCCGCAACAGCAGGAAGAGGAACAGCAGGGGGCGAGGCTCCCCGCGAGCCGACCGTAGCCCCCTTTGGCCATCCACACCCAGGAGGCATCGACATGTCGATTCACAAGAGCCTGGTGTCCAAGAGCACGCTCACGCGCCACCGCAGCGTCCTGACCCGCGCCGAGCGGGTGGCGAAGCTGCTCGACGAGGAGAAGTGGCACGAGGGCGACTCGGTGTTCGGCCTGCCCAAGGTCAAGGTGCGGCGGGTCAGGGCCGGCAGCAAGCACAAGAAGGCGAAGCCCGAGGCCGAGGCCGTCGCCGAGGGCGAGGCCGCCGAGGCACCCGCCGAAGACGCCGCAGCCCCCGGCGAATAGGCCCCCCGAACCCGCCGCGCGCGTGCTATAATCGCAGGAGGGCACACACCGGCGTGCCGGGGAGCCCAGGAGGCGTGTCATGCGCACTGCGCTGTGGATCGGCGTGCTTGTGGTCCCGACACTGGCCTTCGGGCGGACGAGCGTCCGCGTCGGCGGCCTTCACGGCGGCGGCCGCCCGCGCGGCGGCCTCTCCATCCACTACGGCCACACGGGCGACCACTCCAGCTTCTCGCTCCGCTTCGGCGGCGGCAGCCGCTGGGGCGGGAGCCGCGGCCCCTACCGGGGCGCCTACCCGGGCAGTGCCTACCTGGGCTCGGCGGGCTACAGCTACCCGGGCGTGCGGGTCTACCGCGGCTGGGTGCCCTATCCCCCTGGCTGGTACTACAGCAACGTGCCCTACAGGCCCGACCGCGCGGTGGGCCCGTTCGCCTACGTGGACGCCGTGCAGTTCGTCGGGGGTGGTGGCGTCCAGGTCTTCGGCCCGGCCCCTGAGGCCGCGGTCGCGGCGGGTCCCGCGCCTCCTGGGCCCCCGCGCGCGCCCCGGCCGGCGCCTGCGGCGTATGCGCGGCTGAGCAGCGCGCAACTGATCGACAGGGGCGACGACCTGTTCGGGCGCGGGCGTTTCGCCGACGCCGTGGTCGCCTACGGGGCGGCGGCCGCCAAGTCGCCGAAGGACCCCATGGCCGCCTACGCCCTCGGCCACGGCCTGTTCGCCGCAGGCGACCACGGCGGGGCGGCGGCGGCGCTGCGGCGGGGCCTCCAGCTCTACCCAGGGCTGCTCGCCGTGCGCATGAACCGCCGCGACTTCTACGGCGACCGCAGCGTCTTCGACGCCCAGCTCGCGCGGCTGGAGCGACACGTCGCCGCCTCACCCGGCGATGCCGCCGCGCGCTTCGTCCTGGGCTACAACTACTGGTTCACCCAGCAGCGCGCCAAGGCCCGCGAGCAGTTCGCGGCGCTCGGCCGCGGCGACCGCGAGGCGCAGCTCGTCCTCGCCGAGATGGACCGGCGCCGGTGACCCCGCCGTCGCGCAGGCTGGATGACGACGGTCTCCCGAGCAGCCACAGGAGCACCCGGCGTGGGCATCTTCGCGCGCTCGAGGCTGCCACTCGCCCTCGCCCTCGCGGCGGGCCTCGGCCCCTGGCGCGGCGCCGATGCCGCCGAGGGCCCCGCCTTCCGCTTCGTCCATCTCTCCGACACCCACTGCGCCCGCGCCTCCACCAACCCCCCGAGCCGATACCTCCTCGACCCGATGGCCAAGGACCTCGTCGCCTCGTTCGACCTCGTCGAGGCCGCGGTCCGGGATATCAACGAGCACGTCAAGCCGCGCTTCGTCATCGTGACCGGCGACCTCGTGGACCGCCCAGGCGACGCCGCGCTCCGCCGCGTCAAGAGCCTGCTCGACCGACTCCGCTGCCCCTACTACCCCGTCGTCGGCAACCACGATGGCCGCACGAGCTGGACCCGCGTCTTCGGCGCCGCACGCCTCAACTACACCGTCACCGTCGCCGGCTGGCGGCTCATCGCACTCGACAGCAGCCGCGGCCGCATCGAGCCGCCCGCAGTGGCCTGGCTCCGCCGCCAGCTCGATGCCGACCGCACGACGCCCACGGCGCTGCTCACCCACTACCCCATGGTCCTGCCGAGGGCTCACGTGGCCGTAGGCAAGGCCGTCTACGGCACGCGGCGGCTCGTCCTGGCCAACGCCGCCGAGGTCCGGCGCGCCATCGAGCGGCGGGCCAACGTCCGCGCCGTGTTCGCCGGCCACTGCCACATCCCCGTCCAGGCCGAGGCCGCCGGCATCGGCCACTACACCGCGCCCGCGCTCGTCGCCCTCGGCCATCACTACGCCGTCGTGGCAGTAAGGGGCCACACGATCACGACTACCTACAGGGCCGTCGGCCCGGGCGTCGCGGCCGACGCCCAGCGCCGGCCCTGACGGTGCGAGCCCGGCAAGCCGGCGGCCGGTTGGCATCGCGCACGTTGGCGGGTATACTTCTGTATGGAGCGGGTCGCCGTGAGCGGCCGTAAGTCTATGGACAATCAGCTCTTGGCGAGACTCCCATGAGGCCTGCTCGAGACGCGAGGCGGGACGAGCGGGGCGCGGCGCGGACCGTGTGGCTCGTGGTGGCGCTCCTGGCGGTCGCGCTGGGGGCCACCGCCGTCGTCCTGTGGTTCGGCAGCGCCGAGGTGCGCCGCCTCTTCCACTCGCCCCGCGAGCGGGCGCGCATCCTGTGGAAGACCCGCCGCTACGACGAGGCCATCCGCTACTTCAACCAGGTGCTCAAGTCCGACCCCGACGACGTCTTCTCGCTGCGCGGCATCGCCCGCTGCTACGTGGGCAAGGGCGACCTCAAGCTCGCCGCGGCGTACGCCGAGACGGCGGCCGAGCACGACACCTCGCCGCTCGCCCACGTCCTGCGCGCGGAGATCGCGCTCAAGGCCGCCGGCGTGTGGGAGCGGGTGCCCGAGCTGCGGCGCGAGCCGACCCACCGCGAGCGGCTCCACCTCGGCAGGGCCACCGACCATGCCAAGGCGGCCCTCGCCATCGACGCCGGCCACGGCCCCGCCCACAGGGCACTCGCCGAGGCCGCCGCGCGCCTCGGCGACGTCGAGGCCGCCAACGACCACATCGCCCGCGCCATCGAGGTGGACCCCGGCTCCCGCAGCAACCGCCTCTGCGCGGCCGACCTCCTCCTGCGCCAGGGCCGGCTCGACGACGCACTCGCCCAGAACCGGCACATCCTCGATCAACTCGACGCCGACTACGTGCCCGCCTTGCGGCAGGGCGTGGACATCAACCTGGCGCTGTCCCGCTTCGACGACGCGCTCGCCCTGTGCAAGCGCATGGCCGCGCTCGGCGTGGACGCTGCCGCGGTGCAGCTCGACCTGGCGACCTGCTACCTCGGCAAGGGCGACTACCGCGCGGCCGAAGCCGCCGCCGACCGCGCCGAGCGCAAGCTCGGCAAACGCGTCAAGGTCCCGCTGCTCTACTGGGTGCGCGGCACGGCGCGGCTCCGGCTCCGCAAGTACGACGAGGCCGTCATCGATTTCCGCACCCTCGCCTCGAGCCGCGAGCAGGACGCGGCGGCCCACTTCCAGCTCGGCGAGGCCCACCTCGGCAGCGGCCAGACCAACCTCGCGGTCGATGCCTTCCGCAAGGCCATCGAGATCGAGCCGCGCCTGTTCGACGCGCGCCTGGCCCTCGCTCGCATCCTCGCGGGCGCCGGGCGCCTCGACGAGGCGCTCGCCTCGCTCCGCAGGGGGCTCGCGGCCGTCCAGGCCAGCCCCGCGGCCTACAAGCAGGCCTGCAAGGGCATGGTGGACTTCTGCATGGAGCGGGGCCTGGGCGATCTGGCCGAGCACGAGATGCGCCGCCTCGTGATCATGGAGCCCGGCTCGGCGGATCTCGCGGTCCTGCTGTGCACTTTGTTCCTCGACCGCGGCGATGCCGAGCAGGCCCTGCCGGTGGCGCAGTACGCCGTGCGCCTGCGGCCCGGATCGCCCAAGCTCCTCCACCTGCTGGCGCGCGCCGAGGCGGCCACCGGCAACCGCGACCTGGCCGCCAGGCGCTTCGCCCGCGTGGTCCGCATCGACCGGACGTACCGCGCGGCCTACCTCGAGTGGGCCAGGATGCGCGGGGAGCAGGGCAGGACGGCCGCGGCCGAGGACGTCTACGAGCGCGCACTCCAGGCGCTCGGCCACGCACCCGACGTCCGCGTGGCGCGTGCTCGCTTCCTCATCGCCACGGGCCGCGCCGACCAGGGGGTGGCCGAGCTGCGCGACGTCCTGGCCAAAGCCCCCCGCGAGCTCTCCGCCCGCGTGGCGCTCGTGGACCACCTGCTCGGCCACGGCCAGGCCGACGCCGCCCTCCAGGAGGCCAAGGCTGCCACCGAGGCCCTGCCGGGCAGCGTCGCCGCCTACTCGCTCCTCGCCCGCGTCCATCGCGCGCGCGGCGAGTGGGAGACCTTCCTCGTCGCGCTCCGCCACATCGTGGAACGCCTCGCCCCCGACTCCTCCATCGGCTACCAGCGCCTGGCCGCCAACCTGCATCAGCGGCGCTACGACGCCGCCGTCGCCATCGGCCGCCAGGCCCTCGAGGACCGCACCGAGCACCGCCGCCGCATCCGCCTCGACCTCGACGTCGCGCTGTTCCTCGCCGGCCAGCGCCAGCAGGCTATGGACGACCTGGTCCGCGTCCTCACCGACGAGCCGCGCGACTGCGACGCCGGCTTCCTGCTCTCGCTGATGCGGGTCATCGACACGCGCAAGGCCACCCGCATGCCCGCCTGCCACGAGGACGCGCTGCCGCCGGCCGCACTCGAGGCCTGGGCCGACTTCGCCCGGCTTGCCGACCGGACCGACGCCGCCGAGCCTGTGGCCGCGGCACTGCTCGAGGCCTTCGTCTACGAGAGCGCCGGCTGGCACGATGTCGCCGCGTCGCGCTGCGCCGACGCGCTGACCATAGCCCCCGGCAACCTGCTGGCGCTGCGGCTGCTGCCCGTGCTGCGCGCGCGCGCCGGCGCGCGGGCCGACGCCATCGCCGCGGCCCAGAGCGGCTGCGAAGCCCACCCCGACAGCAACGGCCAGCGCGAGCTCCTCGGCGACCTCCTGCTGCTCGACGGCCAGGGCGACCGCGCCGTCGAGCTCTACGGCGGCGACGCGCGCAGCGCCGTCCCGCCGCTCGACCTGCTGGCCAAGCGCGCCCTGCTCGCCACCGCGCGCGGCGACGCCGCCGCCGCCGGCGCCGCCTGGCGCGCAGTCCTCGACTACGAGCCCTACCACCTCCAGGCCGCCAACAACCTCGCCTGGCTCCTCGCCACGCAGCCCGGCGGCAACCTCGACCAGGCCGTCGCGCTGGCCGACAAGGCACGGAAGCTCGCCCCCCAGAGCCCCGCTGTCCTCGACACGGCCGGATGGGTCCACTTCCGCGCCGGCAACGACGACCAGGCCATCGCGCTGCTGCGCAAGGCCGTCAGCGGCGCCCCCTACCGCGCCCGCTATCACTTCCACCTCGGCATGGCCTACGCGCGCCGGCGGCAGGTCTCGGAGGCCCAGCGCGTCTTGCGGCAGGCCGTCGAGCTCGACCCCGACGCCGACTTCGCGCGCGAGGCCCGACAGACCCTCGCAAGGCTGGGCGACTGACCCATGCACCGACGCACGTGCCACACCGTCGCCCTCCTGCTCGCGATCGCGGCGACGTGCCATCGGGGGGCCTCCGCCGACCTCATCTGGTCGTGGCGCGAGCTCGATGCCCAGCGCTCGCGGCGGGGCGGCCTGTTCGCCACCTGGGCACCCGACCAGGGGCAGGTGCTCACCGCCCTGCTCTCGGCGGAGCAGGCGGGCCGGGCAGGCGGCCTCGAGGCCCTGGAGGAGCGCGTCGCCCAGCATCCGCGCGACGTGGCCGGCCGCGACCTGCTGGCTCGCGCCTACCTGCGGCGCCGGCGGGTCGGCGCGGCCATCGAGCAGTTCCGCGCCGCGCTGGCCATCGACGGGAAGTCCCGGAGCAGTCGTCTGTGCCTGGCGGACATCTACCAGGCCGCGGGGCGCACGAGCGCGGCGGCGCGCGAGCTCGCCGAGCTGGTGCGGCTCGACCCCGAGGCCGAGGCCGCGCGGCGCCGGCTGGCGGCGCTCCGCTCCCGCCAGGGGAAGCACCGCGAAGCCGCCGAGCTGCTCTCCGAGGCCGTCGAGCTCGCGCCCGAGCACCTCCGAACCCGCCTGCTGCTGATTGGAGCCCTGCTGCGGAGCGGCCAGGCGGCCGATGCCGCCGCCGTGGCCGAGGCGGCGGCGCGACTCGCCCCCGACGCGCTGGAGCCGCGGTTCCTGCTCGCGGACTGCCACCGGGCCCGCGGCGACCTCGCGGCCGCCGCCGCCCAGCTCGAGGCTCTGGCCCGGGGCGAGGCCGGCCGCGCCGCGCGCCAGCGCCTCGCGCTCGTGCGCCTGCTCCAGGGGCAGTTCGCCGCGGCGCAGACCGTGTGCCGCGAGATCCTCGACGCGGACCGCCGCGACGCGGTGGCCCTCTCGGCCCTGGCCATCGCCGCCCAGGCGCAGGGAGACTACTCCGGCGCCGCCGAGGCCTGCCGCCGCCTGCGCGAGGTCCACCAGCCGCTCGCCAGCCTGCTCCTCGCGAACGTGTGGCTCGGCAAGGGCGACGCGACCGCGGTGCGAGCCGTCTGCGGCACCGTGCGCGGCAAGGAGGGCGAGCTGGTCGCCGCCTACGAGAAGCTGCTGGGCGCCCTGGAGGGCAGTGCCGCCGAGCGCCGCGAGGTGGCACTGCGCATGAACCTCGGCGTGGCCCTCCAGCGCATTGGGTGGGGCGACGACGCCATCGCGACCCTCAGTGCCGCGCTGCGGCTCGTGCCGCGCAGCGCGGTCGTCGGCGAGATGCTCGCCAACGCATACGCTGCGAGCGCGCGGCGGGCCGAGCAGCTCGCCACGTGGGAGACAATCGCCCGGGGCAACCCCGACAGCGCCGCCGCGGCGCGCGTGCTGGCCAGGCTCTACGCCGCCGAGGGCCAGCCCGAGCGGGCCAAGGCCACCTGCGAGGCCGTCCTGGCCCGATGGCCTGAGGACGCGCACGCGCACGCGCTGCTCGCCACGCTCGCGCTGCGGCGCGGCAACGACGATGCGGCCACCGAGCACGCCGAGGCCGCGTTCCGCGCGCTGCCCGCCGCCCGCGTCGCCTACCGCGGCATGCTCGACGCGCTGCTCGCCGGCGAGCGCTTCGCCGAGGCCGCCCAGGCCGTCCGCGACCACGCCGAGGCCGCGCCCGACGCCGTCCGCAGGCCCCTCGAGCGCGCCATCGAGGCCCTCGCCGCCGGGGACCTGGCGGTCGCACGCGAGCAATGCGAGCTGGGGATCCAGCGCTCGTCGGTCGACGCGCGGCTGCGCTACCTGGCGGGGATTGTCCTCGAGCGCCTGGGCGACGCTGCCGGCGCCGTTGGGCACTACCAGGTGGCCGTGTTGGCTGAGCCTGGGTACCTGCCGGCGGGGTTGCGCCTCGGGCGCGCGGCGCTGCGCGCCGGGCGCGCGAGTCTCGCGCTCGCGGCGTTCCGCGCGGCCACGGCCGCGGGTCCCGACGTGGTCGAGGCCCACGTCGGCGTGGCCGACGCGCTGTCGCAGGCCGGCCGCGGGGGCGAGGCCGCGGCGCACCTGCGCGCGGTGGCGGCGCGCCTTGCCCGAGCGGGCGGGCCCGCCTGGCGCACCATCCAGGCACGCCTGGCGCAGGAGCTGCTCGCCGTCGGCGACTCGGCGGGCGCCATCGCCGCCGCCGAGGCCGTGCTCGCCGACGAGCCAGACCAACCCGTGGCGCGGCGCGCCGCCTGCGGGGCCTACCGCCGACTCGGCAACCTGGCGGGGGCAGCGAGGGTCTACGAGCGCATCGTTGCGAGGGACGCGAAGGCGGACGTGGATGCGGAGCTGGGCCTGCTGCGGCTGGTGCAGGGGCGGTTCGCCGAGGCTGCCGAGCGACTGGGGCGCGCCGGCCCTGCCGCCAGGACGGCCCGCCGTGGGGATCTCCTGCTCGCGCACGCGGCGGCGCGGATCGCACTCGGCCAGGCCGACCGGGCGCGTGGGGCGATGGAGCAAGCCCTGGCCGCTGGTATCGGGCTGGGCCGGCCGTCGGCGCTGGTCATCGTCGCGCTCGCGGCCTCGGGCGCGGAGGCGAAGGCTCGGGAGCAGCTCGAGGCGCTGAAGCAGCGGGACAGCGAGAGGGCGGCCCGGGTTGCCGAGGCGCTGCCGCGCCTGGCAGGGGATCCTGCGCTGGCCGGGGCGTTCCTGGCGTCGGGGTGCGCATCGGCCCGCGGCTGGCGGCGGCAGGCGGTGGCGCTGATCGCGTCGGCGCGCGCGCGCGAGCCCGAGCTGCCGCTGTTGCTCGACTCCGAGGCCCGTCGCTGCCTCGAGGCCGGGATACTGGGCCGCGCGCTCACGGCGGCGCGCGAGCTGGTGCGGGTGCGCCCGAAGGCCGGGGACGCCCACTTCCTGCTCGCCCGCGTTCTCGCCGCCAGGGGCCAGCCGGAGGCCGCGGCCGCGGCCGACCTGAAGGCCGCTGCCTTCCTGCCGAAGCAGAACGCCGCCAGGTGGGCCGTCATCGCCCAGGGGCTCGCCGCGGCCGGCAAGACGGACGCGGCCATCGACGCTTATCGCACGGTGCTCGCCATCGACCCGAACCTCGGGGCCGCTGCCAACAACCTTGCGTGGCTCTACGCGAGCGAGAAGCCCGGCGAGCTGGCCGAGGCCCAGCGGATGGCGGCGCGCGCCGTCGAGGCCTCGCCCGACGTCGCCGCCTTCCGCGACACCCTCGGCTGGATCCTCTTCCTACGCAAGCAGTTCGACGAGGCACTGCGGGAGCTCCAGGCCGCCGACAAGCTGGCGCCCGACCAGGCCAACTACATCTACCACCTGGGCATGGTCCACTTCGCCATGGGCCGCGGCGACGAGGCCCGCCGACTCCTCGAGCGGGCTCTGCGCCTCGACCCGAAGCTCCCCGACGCCGACACCGCACGCGCCACCCTCAAGCTCCTGAAGCCCGAGTCCCGCCCGAAGCCGCCGCGCTAGTGTCCTGACCGACAAGAACCCTCCATAAGTCGGCTGGGCAGAGCAGACCTCACACTCCGTGTGAGGATCGTCACACGGAGTGTGAGGGCCACTCTCCACGCCAGATCTGCGGTCCCGGGTGCGACGCTCAAGCTCGTTGGTGAGGTCGCAGGGCTCGGGGGGCTTCGCCCGCCGCTCCGCCGCACAGCCAGCCCCCGCACGCTCGCGCCGGGCAACGGGCCTGTTGTCCG
>CBFDBL010000155.1:0-10462 GCA_965603035.1 uncultured bacterium | reverse complement strand
GCCGGGCGCCTTGCCAGCGGCCCCCCTCAGCGGTTAGAATACCCCCGGTGATCCCCGCCCGACTCCCACTGCCTGGGAGGGTGTTCTCATGGTCGTACCCATCAGCGAGGAGGGCCGCCGCCGGCTCCTGGCCGTCGCGCGGCAGAGCGTCGCAGCCGCCGTGGCCCGACAGCCGCGGCCCCAGCTCGAAGTCGCCGAGCCCGAGCTCCAGGCCCAGCAGGGCGCCTTCGTCACCCTGAAGAACGCCGGCCGCCTGCGCGGCTGCATCGGCCGCTTCACCGCCGACGTCCCGCTCTGGCAGGTCGTCGCCCAGATGGCCGAGAGCGCCGCCACGCAGGACTTCCGCTTCCTCGCCGACCCCATCGCGCCCGACGAGGTCCCACACCTCACCATCGAGATCTCCGTCCTCTCGCCGATGACGAGGCTCGACGACCCCATGGACGTCGAGCTCGGCGTCCACGGCATCTACATCCGCGGCCCCGGCGACCGCGCCGGCACCTATCTGCCCCAGGTCGCCACCGAGCACCACATGACCAGGGAGGAGTTCCTCACCTCCTGCTGCGCCCACAAGGCCGGCCTCAGCCCCGACGCCTGGCGCACCGGCGAAGCCGAGGTCCTCGTCTACACTGCCGAAGTCTTCAGCGAAGAGGAATAGGGAAGGGGAGGTTCTTCTCGCGGGATGTGGACATCCCGCCTACAACGAACCCTTTGGACGGGGTGTCCCCACCCCGCGTCTCTTCGCGACCCTGTAGGCGGCGTGTCCCCACGCCGCGTCCTATTGCGTCCCAAGGCCTCAGCCGTGCGGACGCTTTGGAGTGCGGTGGCCTCGGCACCGCTTTGGATTCCCGCGGAGCGGGCGAACGGAGGGTCTACCCCCTGGACACCGAGCGAGACAACGACGAGCAGATCGAGCGGCTCAACCAGCGCGGCGGCCGCACCCTGAGCATCGTGGACCTCATCGGGGCAGGCACCCTCAGCGTCGAGATGGCCGCCGTGGCCATGCGGGCCATGGAGCAGGGGGCCTCGATCCTCACGGGCGCCGTCCCGGGCGGGGCGGGCAAGACCACGCTCATGGCCGCCATCCTCGGCTTCCTGCCGCCCGGCGTGCCGCTCGTCACGGTCGAGGGCGCGCACGTCGTCGCCGAGGGCCTCGCCCGCGAGCCCCAGCCGTCGTGCTACCTGGCCCACGAGATCGGCTCGGGGCACTGGTACGGCTACATCTGGGGCCGCGACGTCGCCGACTTCCTCGCCCTCATCGACGGGCCCCGCCGCATCGCCTCGTGCATCCACGCCGACACCCTCGACCAGCTCGCAGGCATCCTCGCCGGCCCGCCGCTCGGGGTCCGCCGCGAGGCGCTCGGCCGCGTCGGCCGCAGTCGCTTCATGAGCGTGAGCCGGGGCCTGCGCGGCACCAGGCGCCGCGTCGCCGCCTTCCACGGAGCCGACGGCCAAGGCGGACACCGCCTCCTCTACGAGCACGACCCCCAGGCCGACACCTTCCGCCAGCTCGCCGATCCCCGCGACGCCGCCGAGCTTCCCCCTTACGTCGCGTTCATCGAGCGCCTCGTCGCCGACGGCGACGCCGACGCGCGCGCCGTCCGCCGCAAGGTCCTCGAGTTCTATCGCTCTGGGTGATGTGACCAAGCGGAAGGGAGGGCGAGGCTCCCGCCGAGCCGCTCGCGCGCCGCAGGCAGCTACGCGCCGCCGGCCTGCCGCTCCATCCACTGGGTCGGCGTCATGGCCTCGGCGGTCCGCGCTGCGGCGGCAAAGATGCTTGCATCCACTGTGCAGTTCATCGCCGCATTTCCGCCAGGGTCTCCAGGGCTGTCTTGTCGCTCTTCCATGCCTTGCTGACCCCTTCGCCCAGCTCGAGCCACTTGCGCTCCCACTCCTCGAACGAGAGCTTCTTGCCGGAGGTGGGCTTCAGCGGCCACACGATGGCCACTGGCGTGCCGTCGGAGCGCACCAGCCTCACCGTCTCCCCACAGGGAAGCTGGTCCAGCCAGCCCGCCAGATCGCGTGCCGCCACGTCAATCGGGACATCCGTGCTCATGGCTCTCGCTCCGCTGCGGGCCACCCCTTGTGTGCTGTCTCGGTCTCTCTGGAAGTACAGCGCAACTCAGCGGGATTGCCAACTGCACGGGGCCGCCAGGAACATGGCCCCTGACCGCTTCGCCCTGTGGCCGTCCGGCCTATGCGGCGGGCCACCGCGTCACTCCCCGTCCACGCGGTGCCGAAGCCCGGCTGGTGAAGGGAGCATCTTGGGGCGCGATGCAGCCCGTCCTGGCGGCCACGCTTGCGGGCTCCCGCCGTCTGCCTGTGCGTGCCGCACGCAGACAGGCCCGCCGCGTCACTGCGGAGGCGATGCTGGCCTGCGGTCACCCGCCCCGGCCGCTGGCAAGCGGCGAGGACGCCGCCTTCGCCTCTGCCGCTTCGCGGGCGACGGCTCAGTAAGGCAGTGAAGGAATCAACATGCCTGTGTCCCCATCGAACGCCGCACAGACATGCTGATTCCCTCGCACTCCGACTGAGCCGCAGCCGAAGCGAAGGCGAAGGGCGGCTTCTGAGCCGCCTTGCCCAGCCGCACCCCAGAGCCTCGAGCGGTGATCGGCCCTTCGCATCAAGGCGGCGAGCGGCGGGAGCAAGAGCCGCCGCCTGCGGCCAGGACGGCCCCCTGAGTGCAAGACATGCTTCGCTACAAAGCCGGCTTCGGGCGCGAGCGTGGGGGAGTGACGAGGGACTTCGCCGCATCGGCGGAGCAGGCCGGATGGAGGAGTGTCGGCGCGCTGGCCGTCAGCTGGGAGCCTCGGTCGGCAACCGTGGCGAGCCATTCAGCCGGTGCTCAGCTTTGCCTTGATGTCGTCCCACCTGACCTCCTGTACCCACTTCGGGATCCAGACAAGCATCCCGCGATGCACGAAATCCTGCCAGTTCATCTGGATCTCCACCCTCGCGTTGCTCAGTAGCTCCTCCGGGTGCTTGTGGATGACGACCAGTCGGTTGCTCTTAGAGGATACGAGCCACTCGTGGATCTGGCTGTTGATCCCTCTGTCGCCGAAGCCGTACCCGCAGACGACGAGCCTGTCCGTCTGGCGGAGGGAGCGCCGGAAGTGGTGGTGCAGTTCCGCGTAGACGCTGGTGATGTAGCGGAACATCTTGTTGAAGGTACCGACCAGGATCAGCGGGCGCGCGCGGTCCGCCCTGAAGACCTGCTGGCCGTATGGGTCATCAACGGTCCACGCCGGCGGACCTACGGAGATGCCGACGAGCCTGTTGCTCCACCCAAACCAGTTCAGGGATCCGTGGAGTTTGAAAAGCCGCACCTTCACTTGCGCGTCATCAAAGAGCGCTGGGCTCCACCAGCGCACTGCGTTCACTGGCGGCCGGAAACCGTCCGTGAACTCAACTCCCCAACGCTGCAGCCACGTCTCCATGAGGGTATCATGGTTCAGGGTGAAGAAGTCCAGGCGGGAGAAGCCATCGTCCTCACAAGCTTGCTTCATGCAGGTCAGGTGATCCACAGGGCTCGGCGCCTTGCCGAGCATCCAGCTCACTATGTCGCTGATGTAGAACGTGGTCTGCTTCGCCAGCTCCCCGGGATTCCAGTCTTCTGCTTCCTCGTCCTTGGCTTCGGCATAGCGCCTGCTGGCTGCACGTGAGAATCGCTCAAGGAACGGCTGGATCGCGGGGTTGTCGAAGTCCAGGCTCTGATAGACCTGATCCGCCAAGTAGTACAGGTCCTCGTAGTTGGTGTCGCGGCCGGATTCCCGGGCGTAGTAGGTGTCGATCTGTTCTTTGAGCCAGCCCACAACGAAAAGCACCCTTGGTACGTGCTTCTCCGGGAAGACTTGAGCAGGTTGCCTGGGTGGCCCTAGGCAGTACTGCTCGCCTGGGTGGCGGAGAACGCCTTTGCCAGATAGAACACGTTCGGTGATGTCGGCGGTCGATGGCATGCCAGCGGGCACCGAGATGCCTGACCCCAAGAGGAAAGCGATCGGCTTGATCTCCGAGCCGCTCATGGTCAACCCTCCCTTCTCTTCGTGACTTACTGGCATCGAACGGGCCTTGGCCCGTTGCGCTCTGAGAACCGCGAGCTCCAGCGTCCACCTGCGGACCAGCCACAGCGGGACGATGCCGAACACCCCGAACGAGCAGTCGATGAGCCGCCAGTAGAAGGGGATGCCGCGAATAGGGCCGCAGATCAGGGCGAGCGGGACCACGCCGATGCAGGCGATCATGCCGAAGTGGATGACCCAGAGGTTGCGCACGGGGTCCCGCAACGGCCCGAGGAACAGGATGCCCAGGACGATGTGCGCGAAGGCCAGCCAGTCGGTGCCGTAGGCGATCCACGGGTACTTGCCGTACATGTCCACGATGCCGTTGCGGACCGTGACCAGCCAATGGTGCAGGCCGGCGTAGGCCTCGGGCGACGCGTCCGCCGGCACGCCGAGGATGCGCGTCACGATCAGGTCCAGACCCCACTCGATGGGGAACGCCGTCAGGCCGCTGAGCACCAGGCCGACGATGAACAGCGCCAGGAGCACGCGGATCCGCCGCAGCAGGACCTTGCGCCGGCCCATCTCACCCTCCTTGACTCCCCTGCTCTCTCGGGCGCGCCGCCAGGTGCAGGACCAGCGCGACCGCGAGCAACACCAGCCCGATGCCGGCGACCGGCAGGCCCAGGAACGTGTAGAGCAGCGCCTGGCGGATCCCCTCCGACAGCTCGGCGGGCGACGACGCGCCGCCCTGTCGGGCCAGCGCGTCGAACGCCTGCTGCATCCCCACCACCGTGCACACCACCCCCACGAGCGGCCCGCCCACCAGCAACACCAGCCCGACGACAAGGCACGCGAGCACCGAGCTCCTCATCCGCTGCTCTCCTCACCACCGTTGCCGCCGTCGGCCGGCGCGAGCGCCGCGGCCTGCGGCACTGCGGCCGAGACCCGGTGCCGCAGCAGGCCCGCCACCGCGAAGCCGATCACCACGCCGCCGAAATGCGCCAGGAAGCTCGACTGCGGCGTCGCCACGTCGAAGGCGACCTGGAACGTGATGATGACGCCCAGGAACACCAGCCGACGCGACGACAGCCACGCCCGCTCCCGCAGCCAGCCGCGCAGGTGCACGGCCACCGTCGCGCCCACCAGACCCATGATCCCGCCCGAGGCCCCCACCAGGATCGCGTCCGCGTGCGGCCCCCCGCTCGCCACCAGCACGATGACCGCCATCGACCCCAGCCCGGCGGCGAAGTACGCCAGCAGGTACCGCACCCGCCCGAGCGCGAACTCCACGAAGGGCCCCAGGAGCAGCAGGCCCAGCGCGTTCGCCAGCAGGTGCACCGGGCCGTGGTGGAGGAACAGCGCGGCCCCGGTCCGCCACCACTCGCCCGCGAGCACGGCCGACGGGACGAGCGCGCCCATGCGGTAGAGCACGCGCAGATTCGTGCTGCCCCCGAGCGCCATCTCCGCGGCGTAGACGGCCAGGTAGAGCACGATGAGCGCGTAGGTCGCGTAGGCCGTGCGCCGCACCACGCGCGCCCGCCCGCCGTAGCGCTCCTCCTGGCCCAGGGCCGTCGCGATGCCGGCCAGCAGGTCCCGCGACGCCGGCGTCAGCACCGCGTCGGCCACAGGCAGCGGGTGCGTCAGGCGCCGCTCGATGCCCGTGGCGGTCAGCGGGTCGCAGACCTCGCCGATGGCCTCGAGCGCGGCGCGCGCGGCCGCTGCGTCGCCGGCGGCCATGTCGGCAGTCGCCAGCCAGAAGCGCCGCACGGGCTCGGGGTAGAGCTCGAGCGGGCCGGCAAACAGCCGCTCGACCTGGGCGCGGCGGCCGCAGAAGGCGAAGGCCATGAGCCGACACAGGTTCCGCGACAGCCACAGGCCCCGCGCCTCGGTGGACCGGCTCCAGCGTGCGAAGGCCGCGAGCAGCTCGTTGGGCTGGCCCAGCTCGCCGTGTGCGCGCAGGTAGAGGCCGAGCATGTTCGGGTCGCGTCGCAGCTCGGCGGGCCGGATGCTCGCCTCGATCCAGTCGAGCAGCTCCCGCCACTGGTTGCTCATGCGGAACAGCAGCGCGGCGCCCACGCGGCCGATGCCGGTGCGGCTCGTGCCTTCGCCCTTCAGCCCGCCTGCGGCCCGGGCGATCGTCTCCGGGTCGCCCGACTCCAGGGCGGCCAGCAGGCGCGGCCACTCCAGCCAGCCGTCGGCAGGATGGAGCCACCGCAGCGCCGAAGCCAGGCGCCGGGCCTTCCCATACTCCTGCCGGAACGTGTGCCGCAGCACCAGCCGGTAGCCGTAGAGCGGGAGGAGCACCAGCACCGCCAGCGCGCCGCTCGCCACGTAGCCGCCCGTCCGCGGCAGCGCCGTCACGGCTCCCACCGTGACCCCCATCACCAGGCCCGCCGCCACCGCCCAGCCGAAGCGCCGCGCCCACGTCGCACGCACAAGCAGCACCACCGCCGCCGCTCCCACGAACCAGATCAGCACGTAGTTCAGATCCATCCGACGGCGTTCCCCGAGCAGGAGCTGGAAGGCAGGCTACCGACTCTGCCGCCTGTGGAAGTAGGCGCAGCCGACCACCCCGGCCACGAGCACCACGAGACCCACCCCAAGCCCCAGGCCGACGATCCCGAACAGGAACGTGCCCGCCCACGTCACCCTGGCGACCGCCCCGCCCTGCTCCGTCGCCTGCGCCCCCCTCGCGGCCGGCCAGGCGCCCGACGCCGGGCCGCCGGGGCGGGCATCGAAAGGCACGAACTTGCGGTTGACGTAATAGGGGAACAGCCACAGGTCGTCGGGCCACTGCCGCACCTCGGCGGGCACCATCTGCCGGGCCTGGAGGTTCGTCAGGTAGTAGCGCGAGCCGGGGTGCAGCTTCTGGAAGAGCTTCTGGACCGTCGGGATGCGGCCGGCCATGGACCTCAGGAACGGGTCGCCCTCGGCGTCGCTCCAGGTCTTGCCGGCGTTGGGCTTGCAGGCCCGCGTGTCCCAGTCGCGGTAGTGGAGCCGGAAGCCGCGGTGGACGTAGCCGTAGCGGCTCAGCCGGTCGTTGAGCCAGGCACGGTAGAAGACGTAGAGGTTGACGTCGAAGGGCTGGCTCTGGAGGCCCGTCATCCTCATCGGGTAGAAGATGCCGTCGCGGCCGCCCGTCCTGAACGAGAAGCGGAGCGGGTGGGAGTCGACGGGCTTGTCCTTCTCGAGCGCGACGTCGCTGACCTTGATGCAGGCGAAGACGTAGCCCTTCCTGCGATAGAAGCCGACCACGTCCTCGGCGTCGCGCAGGGTCTGGAAGCCCTCGCCCTCGAGCCAGCGGTTGAGCGCGCCCGCCGCCTTCTCGCGGACGACGGCCGTGTCGAAGCTGCCGACGACCTTCCGCGACAGGACCTCGACCTCGGCCTCGGCGGGCACGGCCTCCGCGTCGGCGCCCGCGAACTTCGTCCCCGGCTTCTTCGTGTGCAGGCTCGCGCGCCGCGCCTCGACGTAGTCGAAGAGCTCCGCGAAGAGCTTCGGCTCCTCCTTCGCGATGGTCGGCTCGCCCGGGAAAGGGATGATCCAGGCGAACTTCTCGACGTGCCCCACGACCTGGATCCTCAGGATCACGTCCTCGGTCGCCTCGCCGGGCGCCTCGGAGCCCTCGAAGATGATGATGGCCTCCTGCGCCCGCTCCTCGAGCGAGCCCTTGTAGTCGCGCGGCGGCACGATCTCGCCGTCGGCCAGGGCCGCCGAAGCAGCGGCCCATCCGAGCAACACGGCCAGCCAGGAGCAACGCCAGGCCATCAGGGTGCCTCCTATCTGCGCGCCGCGGCGGGGGGAGCCACGGCCCCTATCTTCGCCTGTTTGCCCCCGCGATTCAAGCGGCGTCTGGCAGCGGTCAGCGCGGGAGCTTGCGCAGGAGGCGGGTCGCGTCGCTGCGGGCGCGACGGTTGCGGGCGTCGCGGGCGGCCCTGAGCTCGGTGACGAGCGGCTCGAGCAGGGCGCGGGCCTCGGCCGGGCGGTCCTGGGCCGCGTGGACGGAGGCGAGCAGGATCGTGGCCTCGGGGTCGCTGCGGCGCTGGAGGTGAGCCTCGAGGTGGATGCGGGCGGTGTCGTAGTCCTCCAGGTCGACGAGGGTGCGGGCGTAGGCGAGCGAGGCGTCGCCGAACTTGTAGTCGGGGTCGAGGCGCATCACCGCCCCGAGGCGGTCGCGGGCCTGCTCGAGGCGGCCGAGCCGGCGCTCGGCCGTGCCGGCGCCCCAGAGGGCCTGGAGGCTGTCGGGCTCCTTGGCGATCGCCTGGCCGTAGGCCTCGACCGCGCGCTCGTGCCGGCCCGTCTCGCGCAGCACGTCGCCGAGCAGCACGAACTGGTGCGCGTTCCCGATGCTCCGCGCGTCGGCCTCCGCACGCAGGATCTCCCGACGCCGCACCCAGCGGCCCATGAACCGCGGCGGCCGTAGCCGACGGCGCGGCAGCCAGCGCACGAAGAAGTAGACGAGCGCACCCGGGATGTTCAGCAGGAAGACCAGCCACACCCACAGCCACCGCTCCGGCTCCCGCGAGATGCAGTCCACCAGCATCCAGACCCAGAAGGCGAAGCCGAGGACATAGAGGCAGCACGAGAAGAGGCCGAGCACGGCGACCAGCGGGCCGGCGTCGGGCGGGAGCGTCGTGTCCGGCACGAAGACCGTTGTCATACCGAAACCGTCCGTTGGCGCGGCGGCTGCCAAGGGTCCCGATGATAGCTGCGAGGGCCGCCCTGGTCAAGCCGCGCGGCAGGCTGGCGCCCAGGGGTAGACGCGGGGTCAGCGCTGGACGATGCGGATGCAGTCGAGGGCGGCGCCGCGCTCGCGTGCGGCGATGATGATGGAGTTGACGCCGGGCTGGAGTCGGATGGGCGTTGCCTTGCGGTTCGCGCTGTCCGCGCGCCCGTTCGCCTCGTAGGGTGCCCACACCCAGTCGCGGCGTGCCGCGAAGTGCCACTCCTTGAGATCGCCGTCCGTCCGCTTCCCGGGCTCGACCGCGACGAAGAACGAGTTGGACGCGTTGGTGGGCACGCGGACCCGCGCCCAGAGCCGGACCCAGCGCTCGCGGTCAGAGTGGACGTAGAAGACGGCTCGCGCCGTGCGGTCGCTGTACTGCCCGTCGCGAGGCCCCCTGGGCTCCGACAGGCAGGCGCCGCCGGCGGCGGTCCTGTCGCGCTGGACCTCCATCGGCCCGAGGCGTTCGTCGGGCTCCTCGGCCTCGACGGTCAGCGGCTTGCCGGTGAAGGCGCGCACCCTGGCCTCGCGCCGCTTCGCGACGACGGGCGGCCGCCGCTTGGCCCTGCGCTCGAGATCGGCCAGGAGGGCCTTGTGCCGCGCCACGTCCACGCCGCCCTGCCTGGCGAGGCGCAGCTCGCCGCGGGCCTCGGCGAGCTCGGGCTCGTCCCCGTGGAGCCAGAAGAGCGCGAGGCCGAGATGGTCGAGCCCCGACGCCGTGGGGCTCGCCCGGCGCGCGAGGGCCAGCAGTTCGTCGTCCCTGAGCGCGACGAGCTTCTTGCCGAAGCCCACCCCGCCGCGACTGGCGTAGATGGACCCCGCCTCGAGCTTGTCGAACTGCCCGGCCACCCCGCCGACGCGGATCGTCTCGCCAGGCCGCAGCGACGCGGCGCCGCCCTCTACCCGGCGCCAGAGCCTGGCGAGGGCCTGGGCATCCTCGCGGAGCCAGCCCGCGGCCTCCGGCGAGGCGGCGAGCTCCTCGCCAGCGGCCATGGCCTCGGCGTCGCTGAGGGCCTCGGCGTACTGGCGCGCCACCCACGCGGGGCGCAGCGCCTCCACCCCCCTCCTGTAGAGTGCCATGGCGTTGACGCGCCTGCGCGGCGCGGGGCGCGGCACGGGCCGTGCCGGCCCTGGCCGAGGCGTGGCGGTGGCGGTGGCGGGCGCCCTGGGGCGCAGGGCGGCGCCGACCCGCGCCCGCAGCGCCGCGATGGCCGAGCGATGCTCCCTGTAGAAGCTCGTGCGGGCGTAGCGGGCGTCGAGCGCATCCAGGCGCCCGCGCGCGGCTCGCCAGTCGCCGCGGTCGGCCCGCTGCGCCGCCTCGGCGAGGAGGGCCTCAGCGGCCCGCTCGCGCGCCGCCGCGTCCGCGTCAGCGGCTGGCGGGGTGCTCGTGGCAGGTGGGACCTGGGCGGCGGGGGGCGGCGTCTGCGGGCCCATGAGACGCCAGGCGGCCACGGCCACCCCGATGGCCACGAGCAGCGACGTGACGGCGAGCACGGGCGCGGACAGCGCGCTCGAGCGCGCCCGGCGCCGCGGCGGCCGCACGACAGGCTTCGCGGGCACCGCGACCGCCGCGGCGAGAGCGGCGCGGAACGCCGCGACGTCGGCGTAGCGCTCGCCAGGCTCGACGGCGAGCGCCCTGGCGAGCACGCGGTCCACCGCCCTGGGCACCCCCTGGGCGAGCGCGCTGGCCGGCTTGAAGCGGCCCAGCGGCAGCTCGCCCGCGAGCATCTCGTAGAGGGTG
>CBFDBL010000154.1:0-10482 GCA_965603035.1 uncultured bacterium | reverse complement strand
CGCAACGTGCGGCTAATGTAGCTGCCTAAGGAGAATTAGGCGCCCTGCCTACAGCCCGATCGCACCTTGGGGAACGGCCTTGCGCCTTGCCCCTTCCCGTTCTCGCCTCGGCAATACCGTCGAGAAGAGCGGCGAATCGTGAGTCTGGCATAGGTCCTATGGGTCCCATCTGTCCTATCGACCTCGGGGTGGGAGCTATAGGACCCATAGGACCGATAGGACGAATGCTCAGCCTCAGCGGCGCCGGCTCTGATTCCCACGCCGATCTTCACTCGTCTCGATGCTCCAGCGTCGGGACGAGTGGCTGTGGGGGAGCACCGGGACGAGAAGAGGAGGAAGGCGCGACACTTCCGCTGGCGACCGCGACATTGTAGGATGACGGGCACGAGCCCATCCCGGGACGCCGCGACGATGGATCGAGAGGCCCTGTGACGGTGAGCGCTTCCCCTGGCAGCGACGAGCTCCTGACCCAGATCCGCGCGGGCGACCCCGGTGCGCTCACCGCGTGGTTCGAGGACCACGTCGATGCGCTCTACGCCTTCGTCTACTACCGCCTCGGCCGCGACCCCGACCTGGCGGCCGACGCGACGCAGACGACCTTCGCCATCGCGCTCGAGCGGCTCGGCGACTACGACCCCGAGCGGGGCGCGATGCTGACCTGGCTGCGGACGCTCTCGCGCAACGTGATCCGCGACACGCTCAGAGCCCATCGGAGGGCCGCGCAGTTGCAGACCGCCTGGAACAACATCGACGCCTCGCTCCAGCGCATCTACGAGCGCATCGACCGCGAGCTGCTGCCCGACGCGGCACTCGAGCGCGCGGAGACCCGCGAGCTGGTCGGCATGACCCTCGCCAATCTCCCGCCCCAGTATCGCGAGGTGCTGGAGGCGAAGTACATGGAAGGCCATCCCCTCGAGGCCATCGCCCGCATGCGGTCGGTGACCATCGACTCCGTCAAGTCGATGCTCCGCAGGGCCAGGGCGGCCTTCCGCGAGACGTTCCTGACCCTCGCACAATCGGAAGTGGTCTGATGGACGACGAACGCAAGGACAGGACACTGGACGAGAACCTCGCGCGGCTGCTCCGCGACGGCGTCGAGCACCCCCGGCCCAGCCCCGAGCGGCGGGCTGCCATGCTCGACGCCCTCAAGGCCACGCAAGCCAAGCTCCACCGCCCGGAGGAGAGTGCCATGGACCAGGCCACGCCGTCCCGCCGCTGGCTTCCCTGGATGCTCGCCGCAGCCGCCGTGCTGCTCATCGTCGCTGGATGGGTGGCGCTGACACCCAAGGCGCCGGACCCCATCGCGCACGGGCCGGAGACGCCCTTCCGCGTCGTCGCCCCTTCGGGCGTCGGCGAGCCGCGCAAGAGGACCCTCTCCGACGGCACCGTCGTCATCGCCCGCGCGGGGGCCGAGTACCGCGTCACCGGCGAGCGGAAGCTGGCGCTGGCGACGGGCGACGTCTATCTGATCGTCGCCGAGGCCAAGAGGCCCTTCGTCGTTGAGACGAAGCACGGCACGGCGACGGCCAAAGGCACCCGCCTCGCCATCACAACCGGCGAGGACACCAGGGTTTACGTGGCGCAAGGCATCGTCGACATCGAGAACGAGGAGGGGGAGCTCGAGGTCAAGTCGGGACAGGAGGGCGTGCTGCCGCCCGATCCCAACGACGAGCCGCGACGCGGGCCCGCCCCGCGCATCTCCTTCCTCGTGAGCTGGGCGCGCGAGGCCCTCGCCCAGGACGAGCGCCTCGTCGCCAAGAAGACCCACGACACCGGCGAGCTCGTCGCCGTCGATCCCTCGGGGCAGGAGATGCGCCTCAGCCTCCGCGACTACCACGTGGACGTCCACATCGAGGACGGCGTCGCACGCACCACGGTGGACCAGACCTTCTTCAACCACGTGCCGTGGAACATCGAGGGCACCTTCACCTTCCCGCTGCCCCCTGGGGCGTCGGTGAGCCGCCTGGCGATGTATGTGAGCGGCAAGCTGATGGAGGGCGGGATGGTCGAGCGGAGCCGCGGCCAGGCCATCTACACCGAGATCAAGCTCCAGCGCCGCGACCCCGCACTGCTCGAGATGATGGAGGGCAACGTCTTCAAGATGCGCATCTTCCCCATCGAGGGACGCCAGGAGAAGCGCATCTTCCTGAGCTACACCCAGAAGCTCGACGAGCTCTACGGCACCCTCCGCTACTGGTTCCCCATGGACCACACCCACAGCAACGCCCGCAAGCTCTCGCTCCGCGTCCGCGCCAAGGATGCGCTCGGCCGCTACACGGCTCACTCGAGCACCCACAAGCTCGACGTCGCCGAGGAGGGCCGCGACCTCGTCCTGACCCACCGCGCCGAGGACGTCAAGCCCGACGAGGATCTGCTCGTGCACCTGGTGCCCACGGCGAAGGCCGGACGGGCGTCGGTGACGACCTTCAGCAAGGACGGCCACCGCTACGTGTTCGCGCGCCTCACGCCCAAGCTCCCGGGCGAGATCGCGCCGCAGCCCCGGTCGTGGATCGTCCTCAACGACGTGTCGGCCTCCCGCACCAAGCTCGACATCAGGGCGCAGGCACACATCCTCGAGCGGCTGCTGGTCGAGGCCGACGACTTCGACACCGTGGCGCTGGTGAACCTCAACGTGAAGGCCAAGGTCGTGGGACAGCCCTTCGTGCTGGTGCGGGACCCGAAGGCCGAGGGCCTCGTGAAGCAGGCCGTGGTCGACCTGCCCATCGGCGGGACGAACCTGTCGAGCGGCCTCGAGGCGGCGCGCTGGCTCATCGAGCAGCACAAGGCGCCCAACCCCCACATCCTCTACCTCGGGGACGGCGTCGCCACCGACGGCAAGACGACCATCGACTCGCTGCTCCGCCACGTGCCCAAGGGCGCGACCTTCGTGGGCGTCGGGGTCGGGAAGAAGGCCGATGCCAACGCCCTCCAGAGCCTCGCCGACGACACCGGCGGCCTCTTCGCCCTCATCAATCCCGACGAGGATATCGACTGGCGCGTCTTCGACCTCGTCTCCGCCCTCAACACGCCGCGCCTGCTCGGCCTCACCGCCGAGTTCCAGACGGGTGGCGGGAAGGCGGCCGACATCATCGCCTACCCGAGCGCCCGCGCGCTCGCCGACGGCGAGACCCTCTTCGTCGTCGGCCGCACCGAGGGCGAGCTGCCCAAGTCGCTCGTGCTCAAAGGCACCGCGGGCGGCGAGGCATACGAGCGGCGCTACGCCATGGCCGACGCCGGCGACGACGGCTCGTACATCCCGCGCCTGTGGGCGAAGCGCCACATCGACGAGCTGCTCAAGAGCGGTGACGAGCACAAGGACGAGATCGTCCGCCTCTCGAAGCAGTACTACGTCATGACCCCCTACGCCAGCCTCATCGTGCTCGAGAACGAGGCCATGTACAAGCAGTACAAGGTCGAGCGCGGCCGCAAGGATCATTGGGCGCTCTACCCTGCGCCCAAGGAGATCCCCGTCGTCAAGGAGCCGCTCGAGCGCCAGTACTGGTCGTGGTGGGGCTGGGTGCCCGAGGACGAGAAGATCAAGGCCAAGGGCGAGCCCCAGACGGTGAAGGACATCGTCGAGAGCGTGCAGTTCCGCATCAACGCCCCCTTCTACTTCTGGCCGCCCCAGCAGGAGGGCTACGGCCGCTTCGCCCTCTACAGCCTGCTCGGCAGCAAGGGCGACGCCACTGGCCTCATGACCGTGCTGCTCCACGCCGGCGCCCGCCAGGGCGACGAGGCGGCTGGCCAGGGCGCCGAGCCAGGGACCCGCGGCAAGCCCCTCGGCGAGACGGCTGGGACGCTCGCCGTAAGCAGTGCTACGCCGACGCTCTCCCTCGTCAGCGGCACGGTGATCCGCGGCGAGTTCCTGCCGCCCGTGATGGGCGAGCGGCTCGACATAAGGGCCAGATTCGCCTACTACGACTCCTACATCGCCCCGCAGTTCAGCCTCGGCGACGTGAGCGTCCTGAGTTTCGGGGGTGAAGTCGGCGAGGGTCTCGAGCTCGCAGGCCAGATTCCCGTGATGGGCAAGCTGACCACCGGCTGGGCCGACGGGCTCGCGCTGAGCCTGCTGACCGACGACAGCCGATCGATGCGCGGCACCACCACGTTCGAAATCATCGCCCCGCAGGGCCTCATTTCAACAGAATCGCTGCTGGCCGAAGCCTGGGACTACGAGGTCCCGCTGGCCGGCTTCGTCGTGAACGAGCAGCTCGCCGAGGTCAACAAGTTGCAGAACGCCCTCGGCACGAGGCTCTACGACCTCAACGGCGCCGGGCTGACGAAGTACGAACTGGCCATCCCGGCCCAGGTGGGCCGCGGCCTTGGTCGGGCGCTGACCGAGCGCTTCGGCCGTATCAGCAGCGACATCCGCCGCCACAACGCCATGCACGGCCACTGGGGCGCTTGGGGCCGGCACTCGTGGCAGCGCAGCGGCCTCGATCTCTCCCGCACCTACAGCGCGACGGTCTATCGCAGCCTCAGGGGCATCGTCAAGGGCACGGAACTGAACGGACCCAGCCTCGATCTGTACCTCTCGGACGGCGACGACCTGGCCAGGCCCGTTGTCGTGCTCGGAGGCGAGGCGCTGCCCCCCACGTCCTATGCGCTGGCCTCCTACGGCCGGGCCATCAAGACCGTGCCCGGCACCGCGGCCGCCATCACCGCCGACACGGTGCTGCCTCGCCGCGACGAGCTGGTCGCGAAGACCCGCACTGAGCGCGAGGAGAGGCTGCTCACCCTCATCCAGGCGGCGCTCGGAGATATCGAGACAGCCTATCCCCGCTTCGAGGATGCCGGCCTCTTCTGGGGCCGCCAGGGCTCGAGCTACCGCCCGCAGCCCTGGACCTTCCAGCCGCCCCAGGTGCAGGCCTACGCCCACTACAACTGGTCCTTCGACCTCACCCGCTACGCCACCGGCCTCTACAGCACGTCCGCCGACGTCGTCAACGCCGTGGCCGAGCGCTTCGGCACGGGACCCGCCGGCGCGGCGCACATCATGGCCGCGAAACTGGTCGGATCGGCCCGCCGCCGCATCCGCCCCGTCCGCGTCCAGTATCACAAGGACGGCCCCGCCGTCCTCGTCGGCCCGGACGACCGCCTCGACTTCACCCGCACGACGAGCATGTACCTCAAGGAGCGCATCGTCTGCGACGGCGCGCAGATCCTCCACCTCTACGACGAGCTGGGTCTGGCCGCCCGCCGCAAGGCCACGCCCCTTCGTCGGGCCGCGCTGCGCCGGCTGACGCCACACCTCATCGAGCCGGTCGCCTGGCTCAGGCGGAAGTACGACGTCGAGCTGGCCGGCGAGCAGGCCGACCGCTTCACCCTCAAGCTCATCCCCTTCGCCCTCGACGCCAATGGCAAGAAGAAGAGCTTCGACCTCCACCTCCTCGTCACCGTGCTCGCCGACGGGCGCATCGCCGACAAGACCCTCGTCGTCGAGGGCAAGGCCCGCCTCAAGCTCGCCTTCGCCTACGACGACGCCACCGTCACCCTCCGCTGGCTCGACCCCGACGGCAAGGAGCTGCGGAAGGCCGACTTCCGCGCCGAGCCCTTCACCCCCGACGCCGACACCTTCAAGGCCGACCTCGCCCCCCTCGCCGTCTTCGACATGCCCCTCCGCAAGCCTTCCTACTACCAGGCGAAGCTCACGGCCGCAGGCGATGACAAGGCCGAGGGGGTGCGGCTCCGCCGCCACCTCGCCCTCGCCCACATCCAGGAACTCCACTGGCGCCGATGGGGCGGCCAGAACTCTAACGTGCTCAAGGTCATGCAACAGGTGACCGATGCGCTCGGCCACGAGGACGGCAAGCTCCGCCTCAAGCTCGGCGACATTACCCTACTTGGCGCGGCGGGCCAGCGCTACACGGCCGAGACCTGGGCCAAGAAGACCGGCTTCACCACCGACAGCCCTGTGGTTGCCTACTTCGCCACCCATCGCCGCAACAACGCCAAGCTCCCAGCCGTGAGGGATGCCAACCCCGGCACCCTCGTCGGCCACCTCGCCGCCTACCACTCCGCCATCCAGAGGCGCGATCCTCCCGCCCACCTCGACGCTTTCCTCAGCAACTACGACCGCTCGCCCCTGCTCTTCGCCGCCGTCTTCTACCACAGCGGTGGGGGCAGCAAGCCCGAGGGGTTCGCCAAGCTCTTCGACCACCCTCGTTGGGGACCTCTCGCCATCCTGACGGCGGCGCAGCATGCCAAGAAGGACGAGCAGAAGCAGGCCGTCGCCGCCGCCTTCGCCAAGCTCCACGCCGTGCGGACGAAAGAGGGCCTCGAGGTGCCCGTCACCCCGCACATGGCCGCCCTCCTCCGCCAGGCCGACGGCGGCAAGCACTGGCAGGCCGTCATCCGCGCGGCACTGAAGGTGGCGACCGACAGCGAACGGCCCGCGCCGCTGCTGCGCTTCGCCGAGCTGGCGCTGCTCAATGGCGAGAGGCAGCTCGCCGAGGTCGCCATCGCCCAGGCCACCAAGCTCGCGACCCACCCCGACTCGCTCCTGGCGAAACTGACCCTCGCACAGACCTGGTGGGCCGGCGGACAGCCCAAGGAGGCCCTCAAGCTCTACGACGAGCTCTTCGCCGGCCTCGAGGCCAGGAAGCTGCCCCCCTCGTCGGTCATGCTCGCCGCCGGCGCACGCCTCGCACAGCAGGCCGGCGACCTCGGCCGAGCCACCGACCTCGAGGAGCGAGCCCTTGCCATCGAGCATCGCCACCTGCCCGAGCTCATCAACCTCCAGGCATTCCATCAGCGCTACCGCTGGCTCTGGAACCAGTACGTCACCAAGGTCGCGATGGCGGCGCAGGTCGGCGACGATGCCGCGGTGACCGACTGGGTCGCCCGCGCCGAGGAGACCTGGGCACGCTGGTACGAGGTCGACCCGAGCATCACGACCGTGCACCTCATGGCCGACCTCCAGAGCGCCGCACGCAATAAGGACGGTGTGTGGCTCTACCTCTCGTCCATCATCGACGCCAAGCCCAAGGAGGCCTGGAACCACTTCGAGGTCGGCCAGTGGTACGAGCGGGAGGGCCGCGATCTCGACGCGGCCCAGCACTGGTATGCCAATGCCGCGCAATGGGATACGGCGAATCCGCGCTACCTCTACGAGCGAGCCCGCGTCCTCCGTTCCCTCAAGCGCACCGACGAGTCGAAGAAGCTCCTCCGCCAGATCGCCGACGGCAAGTGGGCACAGGGGCATCGCGGCTGGGTGGACCGCGCTCGCCGGGAGCTGGACAGGTAGCGCCAGGCGGGCGCCGCGGGGGCGCGGCGAGGCCGTTACAGTTTTTTACAACAATCTTGCGAAACATCTGGGGCCGCTGCGCGACTATTAAGGTGAGGAGGGCGTTCGGCCCAGACTGTACGCGAAAGGGCTGACTCACGAGGTGCGTGATGGACGAGGATCGAGACACCCTGCTGGCGATACGAAGCGACCTGAGGGAGGCCAGCGACATCCTGACGGGGATCGCTGAGGGCACCACCGACTTCCGCACGGACCAGGAGGTCCGCGGGGGGCTCGCGGCCGCCCGCGACAAGGTGCGCACCGCCTGGCGCAGAGCCGTCCACGCCTCCACCGGGCTGGCGTGAGCGCCCCCGCGGGCGCGTCGTGAGCCAGGCGCCGGCACTCCCGCTGTTGACACACACACCCAGGAATGTCAGAATCGTGGCTCCGTGTGACCGCTCCGCGCGCTGTGGGCTGGGTCTATGGACCTGTCGATCGTCATTCCCGCGTACAACGAAGAGGCGAAGATCGCGCTCGACGTGGCCGCGGCCGCGGCGTTCCTCGCGGGCGCGCAGCTCAAGGGCGAAATCGTCGTGGTGGACGACGGCAGCTCGGACAACACGGCGGGCGCCGCACGCCAGGTGGCCGTGCCGCGCGGCGTGGCCTGCCGCGTGGTCCGCTACCAGCCCAACCGCGGCAAGGGCTGCGCCGTGCGCACGGGCATGCTCGCGACGACCGGCGAATTCGCCATGTTCGCCGACAGCGGCCTCTGCGTCCCCTACCTGCGGGCGCTCCGGGGCCTCGAGATGCTGCGGAGCGGGACGTGCGACATCGCCCACGGCTCGCGCAAGCTGCCCGAGACCCACATCGTGAAGCCGCAGAACGCCTACCGCCGGCTCTGCTCGTGGGCCTTCCGACGGTTCGTCTTCGCGTTCGTGGGCATCCCGCGCCACCTCACCGACACCCAGTGCGGCTTCAAGATGTACCGCGGCGAGGTGGCCCGCGCGCTCTACGGCGCGTGCACGACCGACGGCTTCATGTTCGACGTCGAGGTGGTGCTTCGCGCGCGCCGCAAGGGCTACGCCATCGACGAGTTTGCGGTGGACTGGACGAACGACCGCGACTCGCGGCTGCACCCGGTCCGCGTGGCGGCGCGGGTGCTGCGCGAGCTGTGGGCCATCAAGCGCGCGCTCGCCAGGGGATGACCGGCCCGCGCGTCAGCGCCCCGGCCCCCGCGCCACGAACTCCTCCCACCGAGCCTTGAGCTCCTCCCGGGCGTAGACCCACATGTGCACGGTCGGGCGCAGGCCGTGGTAGCCGACGAACTCGTAGGGCGCGGTCGGCTTCGGCTCGGCGTCCTCGTGGACGATGATGAGCGACGGCTCGTAAGGCGATGACTCGTAGACGACAGGGTAGCGGCGCAGGTAGAACGGCAGCGGCCAGTAGTCGGCGTCGGGGGCCAGGAGCTGGACGATCATGGGCTCGTCGGCGGGGTGGACGTGGGCGAATTCATTGACCTGGCGGACCAGGTTGAGCACGTCGGGCGACGTGTGGGCGTAGACGTAGGGGTTGCGCCGGTCGGCCGGGAAGCGGTAGCTGGCCAGATAGGCTTTCGTCGCGAGGTGCCACGCACCCGCCGCCAGCAGCAGGCATACGGCGACCCTCAGCGGCAGCTTCCGCACCACGTGCACGAGCGCCACCGCGCCCACTCCCGCGAGCAGGATCATCCCGTGGAGGAAGCCGAGCAGGCACCAGGGCGTCTTGTAGGGAATGACGCAGTAGATCGCGGTGAGGATCAGGGTGTAGAAGGCGATGAAACGCGCGAGCGGCGTGGCCGCCCCGGGCACGGCGTCGCGCAGCATCACGGCGACGAAGCCCACGGCTGCCAGCCCGATGATGAACGCCTCGCTCCACCACGGGCCGGGGGCGTTGTGGGTGTAGAGCAGCATCTTGAGGTAGTAGTGCCACGGGTGGACGTGGACGTCGGCGCCGCCCGAGCGGTGGAGGTAGTTCACGTAGGCGAGCACCGAGTCGAGCGGCCCGCGCCAGTGGGTGAAGAACGACGAGAAGAAGAAGACGGAGACGACGACGGCGACGCCGAGCGCGGCCAGGAGATGCCGCCAGTTGACGATGCTGCGCAGCTTGACGGGATAGCCCCACCACCGCCGCCAGCTCACCTTCGCCGCCACGGCGAGCCCCATGGCCACATAGGCGAACACGCAGGTCTCCTTCGTGGCGTGCATCAGGCCCAGGAACGCGCCCGCCAGCAGCGCCCAGCGCAGCTTCCGCGTCCACGCATAGCGCCAGCCCGAGGCGATGGCGCCGAAGGTGAAGAAGACGAGCAGCATCTCCTGGATGTAGTAGCGGCTGTAGAAGACCATCGCCGGCGACACCGCGGTCAGCACGCCCGCGCACAGCGCAGCAGGCCGGCCCAGCCCGTCGCCGACCAGGAGCAGCAGCAGGACGAGGCCGACGCCGAAGACCACGGGCACGATGCGGTAGTGCACCTCGCTCGTCTCGGCGAAGCTGCCGGCGCCGCTCAGCCAATAGGAGGGCAGGGTGAGGAAGTAGAGGGTGGGGCCGTGGTGCTCGCGCGGGTCGTAGCGGTAGACGCCGGTGTCGTGGAGCAGGCCGGCCTTGAAGGCCTGGTTGCCCTCGTCGCTGTGCATCGGCCGCAGGGCGAGTCGCGGCAGGCGGAGCGCCAAGGCTCCGGCTGCCACGGTTGCGAGCGCGAGAGTGAAGACGAGATGGCGCCTCATGGGGCCGGCTTACCGTAGACCTCGACTTCGGTGTAGTGGTTGCTGCCGTTCGCCGTGTTGCCCTTGCTGTAGAGGCGGACGTAGCGCGCCACGGTGCCCTTGGCGTCGATGAGGCGTCCCCGGTTGTCCTCGAAGTACTCCTTGTCGCTGCCGATGCCGAGGCCCGAGGAGTTGTCGTAGTCGTTGTTGAAGAGGGTGCGGACGCGGGTGATGAAGTCGGCGTCGTCGGCGACCTGGACGACCACGTCGTGGTAGACGCGCGACTCACCGTGGTAGTGCCAGAGGACGATGGCGTGGATGCAGGCGACCTGCTCGAGGTCGATCTGGACCCACTGGCGGCCGGGGCCGAGCTCGACGTAGCTGCTGTCGCTGCCGCGCTTGTCGCCGTCGGTCACCTGCTCGAGCTCGCCGACCATCGGCTCGTCGTCGCTGCCGGTGACCTCCTTGCCCCGCGCCACGTTCTTCGTGCCCTCGGGCGCGAGGAAGGGCGGCCGGTCC
>CBFDBL010000153.1:0-10482 GCA_965603035.1 uncultured bacterium | reverse complement strand
CACCTGGAGCCCATAGGTCGCGACCCACGCCCCCACGTCCTGAAGGATCTTCTCCATTGCCGCCCTCCTGTTCCCACAGGCCACACACGCCGTCAGGCCATCGGACGCCGCCAGTCGGCGTCCGCCCCTGGCCTACCGCGCTGCGATGCGCATCGGCTGCGCCGAGCCCATCTCGAGCACAAACCGCCGATCCCTGGGGATCCTCGCGCACCCGTCACCTCCCCCGGGAGCAAATGGCGTGCCACTGGGCGCCGCCCGCCCTGCCGACGCCTCGCCAGCCGCACGGCGCGCCAGGGCATGCCCTGGCACGACCCGGCGCAACCTGTCCACACAACGCCCGTGCTACCAGTGCCTTCCGACGCCGAGCCGACGGCCGTCGGCCCCCCCGCGCGCCTCCCCGAGCGCGGCTCGCCGGCGGCGGAATCGGGCCGGGGCCGACGCCGCCGCGTACCGCTCGCCTGCACGATATCGTACATCGCCGGGCCGCAGCGTGCGCCCGCTCCCGGCGCGGCCGGGGCTTTGACTTCCCGCCGGGCCGTTGCTAGAATGCGCGGGGGGTGGGCTGCGGGGTGTCTATGGGTCGCTGGGTGATCGCCGTCGCCGTGCTGTTGGCCTCGCCGTGGGCGAGGGGCGACGTGGTGCGCCTGAAGAGCGGCGGGACGATCGTGGGCAAGATCGTCCGCAGCGACGCCGACGCTGTGACGATCCGCACGGGCACGAGCCAGATGACGGTTCCCCGTGCGAAGATCGCGTCGGTCGAGCGCTCGGAGCCGCCGTCCGACGCGTACGCGCGCCGCGCCGCCGCCCTGGACGACGACGACGTGGCGGGGCACTTCGCCCTCGCCGACTACGCCATGGAGCACAGGCTGCGCAAGGAGGCCGTCGCCCAGTTCCGCCACGTCCTGGCCCACCAGCCCGACCACAGGCTCGCCGGCGAGCGGCTCCGCAGCCTCATCGACCCCGCGGCCGCCTCGCTGCTGCTGCGCGCCAGGGGCCTCCAGGCACGCCGCGAGCACGCCAAGGCCGAGGTCCCCCTCACCCAACTGCTCGAGACCTACCCCGAGAGCACCCACGCCGCCCAGGCTCACCACCTGCTGGCTCTCGGCTACGCGGCCCGCGGGCAGCACGACCAGGCGCTCACCCGCTGGCGCCGCGCGCTCAACCTCCGGCCCGACTTCGCCGAGGCCTGCGAGGGCGCCGCGCAGGCCTGCATCGAGACCGCCGACTGGCCCGAGGCCCTCCGCTTCACCGAGCAGGCCCGCGACATCCGCGCCGGCAGCCCCGAGGCCAAGGGCCTCCAGGCTCGCGCCGACGCCGTCCGCGAGCTCGGCCAGCTCGCCGCCCAGCACGGCCAGGCCGAGGGACGCGCCGACCGGCTCGCCCGCGAGGGCCGCCTCCTGACGGCCCTGGGCCTCGACGACCGCGGCACCGACCGCCTCGAGGCCGCCTACGACGCCGGCGCGCGCGAGCCGAAGCTCCTGGCCTTCCTCGCCGACTACTACGAAAGCCGCGGCCGCGTGCCCCAGGCCCTCGAGCTGTGCAAGGCGCTGGCCGCGGCGGACCCGACGAACGCGGCGCTCCGCGGCCGCCGCACGCGCCTCGAGCGCCTGCTGCTCATCCCCAAGGCCTTCGCCACCCGCGACCCCCGCAGGCGCCGCGAGCTGTTCTTCGAGATCGGCAGGAGCCGCGCCTCCTTCCCCGACGTCGAGGCCGCCCTCCGCAACAGCACCATCCGCCAGCCGCAGAAGACCGGCCTCGTCGAGGGCACCTTCGTCGCCGACGAGATCCTCGTCCGCATCCCCTACGCCTGCTACGTCCCCAACGGCTACGACCCCCGACGCCCCTGGCCCCTCATCATCGCCTGCCACCGCGACAACGACAACGGCAAGGAGCACTTCTACAACTGGGAGAGCGTGGCCAAGGCCGAGCGCACCATCATCCTGTGCCCCAGCGCCCCCCGCGACGGCAAGTGGCAGTTCGCCGACCTGCCCATCCCCCTCTCCGCGCTCCGACACGCCGTCGCGACCTACAACATCGACACCGACCGCGTGACCCTCGCCGGCACAGGCGCCGGCGGCCTCCTCGCCTGGACCGTCGCCCTCCGCCACCCCGACCGCTTCGCCGCGCTCGTCGTCCGCAACGCGCCGCTCGACGAGGTCACCCGCCTCTACCTGCCCGCCGCGCGCAACCTGCCCATCTACCAGCTCGTCAGCGAGCGCGCCCCGCCCGAGATCATCGGCGCGCTCCGCGAGGCCGACAGCGCGCTGGCGCGATGGAACTACACCTCGCGACGCGAGGAGGTGCCCGGACACCGCCACCCCGCCATGCCCGAGCTCAACGACAAGATCGCCCTGTGGCTCGACGACAAGAAGCGCGACCCCTACCCCCACACCGTCCGACTCCTCAGCTTCCAGCACGAGAACGCCGCCGCCTACTGGCTCCGCATCGACCGCTTCGCCAGCTCCGCCTTCGACCCCGACCGCAAGGTCACCGCCGCCGGCCCCCTCGGCATCCAGCTCACCGAGGAGCAGGTCCGCCAGCTCTACCTCGCCAGGATGGAGCGCGAGCTCGCCTCCGTCGCCGCCATCGTCGCCCCAGGCAACCGCATCCGCATCACCACCCGCCACGTCCTCGACCTCACCGTCCTGCTCAGCGACCGGCTCGTGGACCTCGACGAGCCGGTCCGCATCTATCTCAACGGCGAGCTGGTCCACCGCGACAAGGTCGCTCGCTCGCTCGAGACGCTCTTCGACACCGCACGCCGCCACCACGACTCCCGCCTGTGCTACTCCGCCGCCGTCAGCCTCAAGGTCAAGTAGCCCCCCCAGCCGCCCTTTACAAGCGCTCGGCCCCCGCTATAATGAGACCCCCGCTCACCCCCACGCGAGGAGATACCCCATGGCAACGATGAAGGCGGCCGTGTGCAAGGCGCGGGAGACGATCGTCGTCGAGGACGTGCCGAGGCCGGTGCCGAAGCCCGACGAGGCCCTCGTCAAGGTCATGGCCACGGGCCTGTGCGGCTCCGACGTGGACGGCTACACCGGGCGCCACCCGATGATCCAGTGGCCCATCATCCTCGGCCACGAGTGCTCGGGCGTCGTCGCCGAGGTCGGCGCCGAGGTGAAGGGCTGGAAGCCGGGCGACGAGGTCGTCGTCGAGCCCTTCTTCACCTGCAAGCAGTGCCCGGCCTGCCTGCGGGGACAGTACAACCTGTGCATCGACCTCAAGATCACAGGCCACCAGGTCCCCGGCTCGCTCGCCGACTACGTGATCGCCGACCCGTTCTTCCTGCACCCGAAGCCCGCGAACCTGCCGTGGGCCGAGGCGGCCATCGCCGAGCCCGTCTCGGGCTCGCTCCACGCCGTCGAGCGCGCGGCGCCGCGCCTCGGCGACTTCGTCGCCGTCGTCGGCTGCGGCACCATCGGGGTGCTGGCCATGCAGCACTGCCTGAACAAGGGGGCCGAGGTGCTGGTCTCGGAGCCCCAGGCCTTCAAGCGCGAGGTCGCCACAGAGCTTGGTGTGCACCACACGGTCGATCCAGAGACCGAGGACCTCAAGGCGAAGGTCAGAGAGCTGACGGACGGGATCGGCGCCGACGTGGTCGTCGAGGCCTGCGGCCTGCCCGAGACCCTCGCCTCCACCGTCAAGCTCGTCCGACGCGGCGGGCGCATCATGCTCATCGGCTGGTCGGGCAACGAGACCGACCCCTTCGACCTCACGTCCGTGACCCTCGACGAGCTGACCGTGCTCGGCACCCTCGGCTTCGCCTGGGACCACAAGACGGCGCTCAAGCTGATGGCCATGGGCAAGGTCAAGGTCGCACCCATCATCAGCCACCACCTGCCGCTCGAGCGCGTCGAGGAAGGCATCCAGATGCTCCACGAGCACGCGCCCGGCGTCTGGAAGATCGCCATCGACCAGGGATGAGGCGAAGACGCGGTTCCGGGTGTCAGGTTACAGGTTCCTGGAAGAGAGAGCAGCGCGGATGACGGGGGGCCGCCGACTGCCTCTCCCGATCGCGCGTCACAGAGCGGGAATGCTCCACGATGCCTGACCTTCTCCTCGGCCTCGATATCGGAACGTCGGGCGTGAAAGTGGGTGTCTGCGACGCCGAGGGGCGGCTGTTGGGCCTGGGTCGCGCGGCGCACGAGAACGACTCGCCCGAGAGCGGCTGGGTGCAGTGCCCGGCCGAGCGATGGTGGGAGGGCGTGGTCGTCTCGCTCCGGCAGGCCTGCGACGAGGCGGGCGTGGGGCCGGAGGCGGTCGGCGCGGTGGGCGTCAGCGTGCTCTTCCCGTGCATCGTGCCGCTCGATGCCGCGGGCCGCGGCCTTTACCCCGCCCAGCTCTACTCCGACCGCCGCAGCTTCGCGCAGGTCGAGGCCATCGAGCGGGCCGTCGCCCGCGAGGCCTACGAGGCCACCATCGGCAACGTCCTGATCCCTGGCACCTGCGCCGTGACGAGCCTCGCCTGGCTGCGCGACGAGCAGCCCGAGGTCTACCGCCAGGCCCACTGCTTCGGCTTCTCGAACACGGCGATCACGGCGCGCCTCACCGGCGAGTTCGCCACCGACCCCGCCCAGGTCGCGCTCTCGGGCCTCGTGGACATCCGCGACCCCTGGCGATGGAACTGCGCGCTGTGCGAGACCCTCGGCATCGACGCGAGCCGCCTGCCCCGCGTGGCGGGCGCGGCCGAGGTCGTCGGCCAGGTGACCCGCGCCGCCGCCGAGGAGACGGGCCTGCGGCCCGGCATCCCCGTCGTCTGCGGCACGGGCGACGTGCCCTGCTCGGCCGTGGGCGTCGGCGCCACGGCGCCCGACACGGTGGTCTACGTGGCCGGCTCGACCGACTGCGTGGCCGTGCCGATCCCGCAGCCGACGCCCGACCTGCGGTGGGTGAACGCCAGCCACGTGCCTCGGGGGCTGTGGCTGGCCATCGGCAGCGCGACGTCGAGCGGGGTGTCGGTCGAGTGGTTCGTCCGCGAGCTGCTCGGCTCGTCGGGCAGCGAGGGCCTGCGGGAGCTGACGGCTCTGGCCGAGCGCTCTCGGCTGGGCAGCGGCGGCGTGGTCTACCTGCCGTACCTCCAGGGCGAGCGGACGCCGATCTGGGATCCGAAGGCGCGGGGCTGCTTCTTCGGCCTGTCGTCCACGACGACGCGGGGCGACCTGGCGCGGGCGGTGCTCGAGGGCACGGCCTTCGGGCTCAAGCACATCATCGATTCCCTCGAAGGGGTGGCCGGCGGCCCCGTGGGCGAGATCCTGACCGTCGGCGGCGGGACGAAGAACCCGCTGTGGAACCAGATCAAGGCCGACGTCGTGGGCACCCCGCTCGCGGTCCTCGAGTTCCAGGAGACCAGCTCGCTGGGCGCCGCGCTGCTCGGCGGCCTCGGCGCCGGGCTCTACGGATCCTTCGAGCAGACGGTCGAGGTGGCCCGCGGGGCGAACTCCGCCCGCGTCGTGGCGCCGGACGCGGCGCGCACCGCGCAGTACGCCGAGCTGCTCGACGTCTTCACCGACCTCTACCCCGCCACCAGGGCGCTCGCCCATCGCCTCGCGCGGCCCGACGCCTGACGCAATCGTAAGCCGCCAGTCAGCGGCCCCTCACGCCGGCCGGCGTAGCCTGGCGGCCCCCGCGTTCCCCGCCCGCCTTTGACTCCCTGCGCCAGCTTGGTAGAATGCAGGGGACGACGGACTGGATGGATCTCGCTGCGAGGAGAGAGGATCGATGAGACGGCGTTGCGTGGTGACAGTCGCTGTGGTGCTGGCGGTGTGCGCGGCCGGGTGCGCGCCGGCGCTGATCCTGGGCGCGGGTGCGGCGGGCGCGGGCGCCCTCGTGTGGTATCGCGGGTGGCTCGAGCAGACCGTCGAGACACCCCACGACCGCGTGTTCCGCGCCGCGCGCTCGGCTCTCCACGATCTCGACGTCGTGCTCGAGGACGAGGAGCTCGAGGCCGACCGCGGCGTGCTCGACGGCTACGGCCGCGACAGCAAGCGGGTGATGGTGAAGACCCAGACCGCGGGCGACAAGGCCACGAAGGTCCGCATCCGCGTCGGCCTCTGGGGCAACCAGCAGCGCTCGCTCCAGATCCTCGAGCAGCTCAACAAGCACCTCTGACCCACGCGGCCACCCTCCCGCGAGACCAGCGCGCCAGCCAGACCCTGCCTCCCTGTGGAGCCGACGCGCCGTCCTGGAGGACCTGCCGTGCGCCGTTCCTGTCTCGCCGTCTTGGGCCTGCTCGTCGCCTCGTCCGCGCCTGCGGCCGAGGCAAGCCTGTTCCTGGAGGTGCGCAACGCGGGGCCGCGGCGCTTCCAGCACGTCGTCGAGCACCGCGCGCCGCTCGCCAGGCTCTTCCCCAACCGCCAGCCGCCGGCCCTGCGCGTGACCGAGACCGACGCCAAGGGGCGGGCGCTGCGCGACGGCCTCGGCCAGCTCGACCGCGCGAGCGGGCAGGACGCGGTCCTGTCGCTGGCGCTCGACGGCGTCACGGAGCCGGGGCAGCGGCGCTGGTTCCGCGTCGAGTCGGCCGACGCCGCGCCCGCCGCGACGACGACCGACCTGCGGCTCGACCGCTTGGGCGACGAGTGGCTCATCTCGAATGAGTTCTTCACCGCGCACGTCGCGCGGCAGGGCCGCGGCGGCTTCCCCGACATCGTCGAGATGGGCGGCTCGGGCAGCGTCTACCGCGGCTTCTTCTACGGCGATCGCCTCTACGCCAAGACCCGCGGCTCCCGCCACCTGCGCGAGGACCCCTACTCGACGGCGCGCGTCGCCGCACGCGGCCCGCTGCGCATCGTCATCGAGACGAAAGCTACCTACACCGGGACGAAGGCGACGGCGGTCTACCGCTACGTCTATCGCGCCTGGTCGCCCGTCGTGGGCGTCTCGTGCAAGGCGACGCGCAGCGACGACGACGAATGGAGCGAGATCCACTTCCTCCAGGTCTCGCGCAAGGACACGCTGCTCGGCCGCTGGGTCGGCGGCGGCCCGGCGAAGCAGGGAGCGTTTGTCAACGCGAAGCAGGCGGCGAACTTCGCGCGCTGGGGCGTGATGCACAACGCTGACGACGCGGTCGGCCTGGGCTTCGACGGCGGGGTGATGCTCTACGACGGCATCGACTACTGCAACTACCTCCAGACCCCCGTCCCGCCGTGGACGGCCCGCAGCTTCGAGCGCGCGGGCCGCCTCTATTTCGGCCCCGCGCTCCGCGACCCGCGCCGCTACGCCGAGCTGCTCGCCGGCGACGGCATCGCGGTCCGCCAGCTCCCGCTCCCGGAGCAGGCGGCGGCGCCCGAGGTCGCGGCGAAGTACCGCCTGGAGAGCGCGGCCCTCGCCCTGGAGTTCGCCGACGAGGCCCATGGCCTCGGCCTCGTGCGGCTCACCAACCGCCTCGCGAAGCAGGTCCTCGTCGTGGCGGCCGAGGAGAAGCCCTTGCTCTGGCGCATCGAGCTCCGCGGCAAGGACCAGAAGCCCGTCACCCTCGACAACCGCGCACCGGCGAAGTGCAAGGCGACGGCGTTCAAGGGAGCGCTCAACCTGCAATGGGACGCGATGGATCTGGGCGATGAGCCCGGCGCAATCAGTGTCCTTGCCATCGTCGAGCTCCTGCCGGGCGCGGCCCTATCCTCGTGGCGGCTCGCGGTGAAGAACCGCAGCAAGCGGTATGGCGTGTGGGACGTGCTCTTCCCCGCCTTCGCGAGCGTCGGCCCCGACGAGCGGCCCGACGTGGCCGTGCCGCGAAGCAACTGGGGCATGCTCTATCGCGCGTGCAAGCATCGCCAGGCGGGCCGCTACCCGAGCGCCAACTGGCCCATGCAGTTCCTCACGGTCAATCGCGGCGACGCGGGCCTCTACCTCGCCTGCCACGACCCCGAGGCCTGGCCCAAGCAGTTCTCGCTCGCGCCGATGGGCGAGTTCCACTTCAGGATCCACGCCCCCGACCAGGGGGTGCCGGGGAAGGGCTTCTTCATGCCCTTCCCCGTGGTCGTCGGCGCGTACCAGGGCGACTGGTGGCAGGGCGCCAAGCTCTATCGCGAGTGGGCGCTCGCCAATGCGCCCTGGGCGCGCAAGGGCCCGCTCGCCCAGCGCAAAGACGTGCCGAAGAAGCTGCTCGACCTCGGCCTCTGGATGCTCGGCGGCGGCGACCCCAAGGCCGTGGTCCCGAAGATGCACGAGGCGGCGAAGTTTTTCCGTGTGCCCATCGGCATCCACTGGTACAACTGGCACGAGATCCCCTTCGATACCTACTACCCCAACTACTTCCCCACCAAGCCCGGCTTCGCCGAGGCCGTCAAGGAGCTGACCGACGCGGGCGTGGTCGTCATGCCCTACATCAACGGCCGTCTGTGGGACAGCGGGAACGAGAACTTCGCGGAGGCGAAGCCCTTCGCCTGCAAGAACGCCAAGGGCGAGCCCTACATCGAGCTCTACGGCTCGAAGCGGCCCTTGGCCGTCATGTGCCCGCACACCGACTTCTGGCAGAAGAAGGTCCAGGAGATCTGCCGACGCCTGATGGTCGAGCAGGGGGTGAACGCCATCTACCTCGACCAGATCGCCGCGGCCGGCCCGCGCCTGTGCCACGACAAGTCGCATGGGCATCCGCCGGGCGGCGGCGCCTGGTGGGTGGACGGCTACCGCACGATGCTCGCGCCCATCCGCAAGATGGCGCACAGCGACGGCCGCGACGTGATCCTGACGACCGAGAACAACGCCGAGCCGTACATGGACAGCGTGGACTGCCTGCTGACGTGGAACCCGCGCTACGACCACGAGATCCCGATGGTCAGCGCCGTCTACAGCGGCTACGTCACCTACTTCTCCAGTCCCTGCAACGTCGGTGACGAGCTGACGGCCTTCGCGATGTCGCAGGGCCGCGACTGGCTCTGGGGCTGCCAGCTCGGCTGGATGGGCTTCGAGCTGCTCGCGCGTCCGAACGGCGAGAAGGCCTACTACCTGCGCGACCTCGCCCAGCATCGCCTCGCCGCCTCGAAGTTCCTGCACCTCGGCGAGCTGCTCGGCGAGGTCGAGCCGCTCAACGACATCCCCGACATCGAGGTCACGTGGGGCCGTCGCACGCCCCACAAGGCCCGCCTGCCCGCCGCGATGGCCACCCTCTGGCGCGCGCCCGACGGCCAGCTCGCCGTGGCCGTCACCAACTGGGGCGCCCAGGCCCGCCTCTTCCGCTTCCGCCTCGACCCCGCCGAGCGCGGCGCCTTCGGCATCGACGGCAAGCCGCCGAGCCACGTCGTGCTGACCCGCCTCGGCCCGCGCGGGCCGATGCACGAGGGCCTGGCCCGCTACGGCCCGGTCGAGCGGACGCTGCGGCTGCGCGAGCGCGAGGTGCGTGTCCTGCGCCTGGCGCCGGCGCCGCCGCTCGAGGCGCTGCTCGACGAGCTGGCCGCGCAGATCCACACGGCGCGGCCCCAGGCGCGGCTGCCCAGGCTCCGGGGCGCCGTCGCCGAGCGGTGCCGGGCGCTGCTGGCCGTGAGCGGGTCCCCGAAAGCGCCGGGGGAGCCGCTGGGCATGCGGCTCGCCAAGCGCTGCGCACTCGATGCCCTGGCGGCCGACATGGGCCTCGAGGCGCGGCTGGAGCCGGCGGAGGTCGTCGCCGCGTCGGAGGACTGGTTCGGGGTCAAGGTGCTGCTCCGCAACCGCGGTGGGAGGCCGCTGCGCGGCGTCTGCCGGTTCGCGGGCACGGCGAAGCCGTACGAGGTGCCGCCCGGCGGCGGCACGGAGATCGCGCTGGCCGGCCAGGCGGGCTACCTGGACGCCGGGCGGTCAAAGACGATGATCGAGATCGCGAGGGTGTACCTCGCCGACGGCGAGCGCGGGCCAGCGCTCGACCTGCCGCTGGCCGTGACGACCGTTCAGCCCATCGCCACCGACCTGGAGGTCGCCGGCGCGCCGCGGGCGGGCGAGACGCTGCTGGTCACGGTGACGGTGACGAACCACCGCCGCGCCGAGTCGTCGCCGACCGTGCTGCTCGACGTCCCCGGCGACTGGGGCGTGAGCCCCGGCCGCCGCGTCCACCTGCGGCGGATGAAGGCGGGCGAGCGGCGGGTCGTGACGTTCCTGTGCAGCGTGCCCCGTGACGCGATGGTCGGGCGGGCGCGGATCGCGGCGAGCGCCGTGCAGGGCGCTGCCGTCGAGCACGTGGACGTGCAGCCGCCGCGGCCCCAGGCCACGGCACCCCATCGCAACGGCGCGCCGACCATCGACGGCGACCTGGGCGACTGGCAGGCCCTCGAGCCCATCGTCCTCGACGCGAAGCAGCACGTGCGGATCGAGGGCTGGAAGGGCAAGACGGACTGCTCGGCGCGGCTGTGGGCGGGCTGGGACGAGACGCACCTGTTCGTGGCGGCCGCGGTGACGGACGACGCCTTCGACCAGGGCGGGCGCGGTCACGACATCTGGCAGGGCGACTGCATCCAGATGGCGCTGTGCCCCGGCCCGCCCCGCAACGCGGCGGGCTATGATGGGGTCGCCGAG
>CBFDBL010000152.1:0-10538 GCA_965603035.1 uncultured bacterium | reverse complement strand
GCGCCGAGCCGGGCGGCGCCGCCGAGGACATCCCGGTGGTGGTGCTGGTGAACGCCACGAGCGCCAGCGCCGCCGAGGTGGTGGCCGGCGCGCTCCAGGACCACGGCCGCGCGCAGCTCGTCGGCACCACCACCTATGGCAAGGGCGCCGTCAACAAGCGGTTCCCCCTGCCCGACGGCTCCGGCCTCCTGATCAGCACGGGCAAGTACTACCTGCCCAAGGGCCGCCTCATCGAGGCCAAGGGCCTCGAGCCCGACCTCGAGGTCCAGCCCCCCACCCGCGAGCAGCTCCAGCGCGTGCCGCCCGGCGTCGAGCCGCCGGACCCCCAGCGCGACGCCGCCATGCGGCTCATCCGCCGGCGCCTGGGCGACCGGTGAGCGCCGCGGGCGCGCGCCGGCCCGCGGCGTTGCCCAGCACGACGCGTTGCGTGGTGGGGAGAAGCGGGCCCCCGGCGCGCGAACGCCGGGGGCGAGCGGGCACGCCCGGGGCGCGCGGCCACTCATCCACAGGCTGCGCCAGGGTGGCGGGGCGGTCGCGGCGCGGCTAGTGACCGGAGGCCTTGCCCTGAAGGATGCGCTTGACCTCGCGGCGCCCGAGCTTGCGCAGGGCCACAAGCGTCGCCTTGCTGGCCTCGGTGGGCCGGTTGCGCCCCTGCTCCCAGAAGGCCACGGTCGTGGGGCTGACGTCCATGATGGTCGCCAGCTCGACCTGGGTGATGCCGAGCCTCTTGCGCAGCTTCTTGATCAGTCCTGCCGAGAAGCGCGCCTTCTCGATGTCGGCCGGGGCGGCCTCGAGCTTCACGGCCGGCGACGTCTTGGGAGCGGTCGTGGGCGCCGCGCCTCCCTTCCCCAGCTTCGCGACCGCGCGGCGCAACTCTCTGACCTGCTTGACGAGCGAGGCCAGCTCCGCTCGGATCTCCTTCCTCGCCAAGCGGCGGATCTCGGACCGCAGAACCTCTTCCATCTTCCCCATGGCGCGCGCCCCTAGCTCATGGTCCTCCCACAGGACGGAAACTACCGATACACCAACACGCTTGGGGATTGCACGAACCCCTACACCCGCGCATTGGCCTGCCGCTACACATTGTTGGCAGAAACGCGCGCGAAGTCAAGAGGAAATCTGGATTCCCGGTGTCAGGCGCCTTCCGCCTCCGGCCGGTCGCGGGGGGGACGACGAGCACGGGGCAGGTGGCCTTGCGGGCCACCTTCTCGGTCACGCTGCCGAAGAGCACGCTCTCGAACGCCGTGTGGCCGTGGCGGCCCAGGACGATGAGGTCCACGTCGGGCTCGGGGATGACGTGCAGCAGGTAGAGCACGGCGTCGGGCCGCCGCACCGCCGCGTCGAGCGCGAAGTCGAAGGCGCGGCCCTCGGCGTCGGCCTGGTCCCACGCCCCGCCGTGCCTGTCGACCCACTCGGCGCTGACCTCGGTGAGGACCTTCTGGGCGTCCTCGGACAGGCTGTCCCACTTGGCCTGGTTGATGACGACGAACATGGCGGTGGTGTAGCCGATGCACGAGGTGTCGGTCACGTGGTCGATGACCTCGCCCTGCTTCCAGCCCTTGAGGGTCTCGACGGGGCAGAAGGTGGCCTCGACGACGCCCTTCTGGAGGGCCTCGTAGGTCTCGGGCTGGCTCATGGCGACAGGGGTGCCGCCGAGGCTCTCGACGATCTTGGACGACAGGCCAGTGGCGCGCACCTTGAGGGCCTGGAGGTCGAACGGCGGGGCGCGCGCCCGTCGCCGCCGCAGTCCTTGACTCGCGCGGCGCGCGCTGCTAGACTGCGCGCAGGGCCGATCCTGAGGGCAGAAGGCTGGAGGTGGCCGATGACCGAGCGCAGCGACGGGATGGACCGACGGCAGTTCCTCGCCACGAGCGCCGGCGCGGTGACCGCGATGGCCGCCGGCCGCGGCCTGCTGGCCGCGCCCGAGAGGCCGCGCATCGTCGTGGCCCGGGGCGCCGCGAAGATGGAGCCCGACAAGGCCGCCTACGAGCGCCTCAAGGCCGCGCTCGACAAGCTCGGCGGCTTCGACGCCCTCGTCAAGGGCAAGAAAGTGCTCGTCAAGATCAACGCCACCGACAAGGTCAGCCAGGACGCCAATTCCTCGACCGAGATGACCCGAGCCGTCCTGCGCCTGGCGAAGGAGCGCGGCGCCGCCCAGGTGAAGGTGATCGGCCAGGAGTGGGACGGCTACGACTGCAAGCGCAAGGACAAGCCGACCCTCCGCGAGGTCATCCAGCAGGAGGGCGCCTCCCTCGAGGAGCTCATCCACTGGTGGCTCAAGTCCACCCAGTACGTCAACAAGGCGCCCAAGGCCGGCGGCTGGAAGCAGCTCTGGGTCGCCAAGGAGATCTTCGAGCCCGACGCCGTCGTCATCAACCTCGCCCGGCTCAAGACCCACCACTTCACCCTCTTCACCGGCTGCGTGAAGAACTGCATCGGCCTGACCTGGCACATGTACGCCCACCACTGCACCGACGACCGCAACCCCAAGGCCGGCTCGTCCGACAAGCACCCGGCCCGCGTGGCCGGCTGGAAGCTCTTCCCCGCCAAGCTCTCGGCGGCCTACCACGAGGTCTACCGCGGCGCCATCGATCTCAACATCCTCGACGCCGGCGAGCCGACCTGGGGCTGGGGCGGGCCGAAGCCCGAGCGCATCCTCACCTTCCCCGCCCACGCCGTCGTCATCGGCGCCGACGCCTTGGCCGTGGACGCCTACGGCATGCAGATGCTCCACGAGAATCGCCCGAAGGTCATGCCCACCGCACTCGCCGACTGGACGGCCGGCGACAGCGTCTACGTCAAGGCCAATCTCACCGGCGGCAGCTACCTCGCCGAGTGCCAGAAGCTCGGCGCCGGCCAGGCCGATCTCGGGAAGGTGACCATCGATGAAGTCAAGATGTCCTAGCGCGCTCCTGCTCGTCGCCGTCGCCGTCGTCGTCTGTGGCTGCATGCCGCGGGACGATGGGCTGCCACGGCCGGAGTCCATCCTGCGGCAGGCGGACCGGCAGCTCACGGAGGCCTTCTTCAACAAGCACGTGACGTTCGGCCGCGAGCAGCTTTTCGCGTACATGAACGGGGCGGCCGAGACCTACTACGCCAAGGGCTTCCGCGAGCTGGGCGTCTGCGACGCCAGGTGGAAGACCACGGACGCGAAGATCGAGCTCTACCGCGCCGACGGCCCCGCCAACGCCGCGGCGCTCTTCGAGGAGTTCAACGACGGCAAGGGCAAGCTGCTGCCCGCCGGCCGGGGCAGCGCGGCCTGGCACGCCCGCGAGCTTGAGGGCATCTTCTACCGCGGCCCGTTCTTCTGCCGACTCATCATCTACGGCAACGACGTCGAGGCCAAGGAGTTCCTCCCCGCCCTCGCCACCGCCATCGACCAGGCCATCCCCAGGTAGTGTTCTGCCCCTGCGTCCACGGATGCCTGGCCCTCTCCCGCCGGGAGAGGGCGCCTGACGGAGCGTCAGCGACGGAAGGCGGGTGAGGGCCGTAGGTGCACGGAAGCGGCCACGGAGTCCGCGCGCCCCCGTGTCGGGACGGCCCTCACCCGCCGGCCTGTCCGCCGAGGCCGGCGGCCAGCCGGCGCCCTCTCCCGTCGGGAGAGGGCCAGGTCACGGGGGAACGCCATGGCCGATCGCGCTCTGCGCCGCCTCGCGACCGTCATCCTCCTGGCCGCCTGCGCATCGCGCTGCGCCGCTGCCCAGGTCACCACCAACGCCGATACCCCCATGCTCCGCTTCGCGGCCGACGAGGTCCGCGCAGCGCTCAAGGAGCGCGGTCAGGAGGCGCGGGTCTTCATCGGCACCCACCGCTCGTTCCCCGGCGGCGCAGCGAAGGAGCCGCCGGCCGTCCCCGAGGCCTACACCATCGGCCGGCCGAGCGGGACGATCGTCGTCGCGGGGCACGACGAGACGGGTGCGATGTACGGCGCGCTCGAGGCCGCCGAACTCATCCGCATCAGCGGGGTGGCCGCCGTCAAGGCGGCCATCGGGAAACCCTTCCTCGAGGTCCGGCAGTTCAAGTACAACGTCCCGACTGTCCGCGACCAGGCGTGGTTCCACAGCGAGGCCTACTGGCGCAGCCTCTTCGGCCTGCTCGCCCGCGCGCGGATGAACTCCATCGGCTTCTGGCATCGCCACCCGTTCCCCGACATGATCCGGATGACGGAGTTCCCCGAGGCCGCCGCCCTGGAGCCCGAGGACACGGAGCGGAACATCAGGACGTGGCGGACGATCCTCCGCCTCGCGCGCGAGCGCGGCGTCTCGACCTACCTGATCAACTGGAACATCCACCTGCCCGCCGGCTTCGCCGCCAAGCACGGCCTCAAGCCCGACGGCGAGGATGCGCCTGTCGTCCGCCAGTACATGCGGGCCTGCGTCGCCGAGACGCTGCGGACCTACCCCGACCTCACGGGCATCGGCCTGTGCGCCGGCGAGCGCATGCCCAGCGACGACTACGACTGGCGCGAGCAGTGGATCCAGGACACCTTCCTCGCCGGCATCGCCGACTCGGGACGCCGCGACGTGCCGCTGCTCCACCGCTACTGGTGGGCCTCGCCCGACTCCATCGAGCGGATCATCTGCCCCGGCTACCCGGCGCCGATCTACGTCTCCGTGAAGTTCAACGGCGAGCAGATGTACACCGACACCCGCCCCCACTTCCTCGACCCCGACTGGATCGACTTCCCCGACTACCGCCGCTGGCTCGGCCGCAAGGCCAAAGGCGAGGTCCACGGCGTCGTCAGCCACCTCGCCTGGATCCCTCGACCTCTTCCCCCGGCACCCGGCACCCGGAACCCGAAACCGTCGCCGAAGGCGACCTTCCCCTATCGCGTGCTCTGGCACCTGCGCAACGACACCATCCACACCTATCGCTGGGGCGACCCCGACTTCGTCCGCGAGGTGGTCAAGAACTGCAAGCAGCCCTGGTCGGCGGGCTACCTGATGGGCGAGGAGCGCACCCAGCACGGCATCGACGACGAATTGACCGACGAGGCCAGACGGCATCAGACCTGGACGTACCATCACGAGCGCCACTGGTTCCGCTTCCACCTCTGGGGCCGCCTCGGCTACGACCCGACCATCCCCGACGCCCGCTGGGTCGCCCTCTTCGAGCAGCGCTACGGGAAGAAGATCGGCAGGGACCTCTTCGTCGCGATGCGGGAGGCGAGCAAGATCATCCCGCTCGTCAGCCGCTTCCACTTCAACTACATGAACGGCGACTGGGCGCCCGAGTGGTGTGCCGGGAGCTGGAACACCGGGTTCGGGCGCGGCCGCAACTACCGCGACGGCCGCGACGACTTCCACGACATCATCGAGTTCATCTTCAACCACACCATCGACGACTCCATTCTCGACATCCCCGAGTTTGCCGGCATGCGGCTGCGCGGCGAAGCAACCCCGCCGGACGTCAAGACGCCTGTCCAGATTGGGATGAGGATTGAGGACGCCGTGCAGAAGGTCGAAGGAGCGGTCCTCGCTGTTCGTGAGGGCCCCGCGACGCGCGGGTTCGAGGAATCTGACTTCTATGTTCGTGAGGCCCCCACGATCTCTGGGGAAGCCAGAATCCTCTGCCAGGAGGCCATCGCTCTCGCCATGCTGGGCCGCTACTACGCCCAGAAGATCTACGCCGCGACGGGCCTCATGGAGCGCTGGGCCGGGCTGACGAGGCCCCCTGCCAAGCCGGCCGATGGTTCGCGCGTCTTGGATCTCGCCAAGTTTGCCACCAGCCTGCCCGGTGGGCCATGGGAACGCCTCTGCGGCCCCGATGCTCCCCCTTGCCGCAGGGCGCTCATCGGGCCGCGCTCATACACGCGCCTTCTGTCGAGGGTCAGGCGCGACGCCTCCATCGCCCGGATCCTGGGCACGGCGCCGGAGGAGTTGAGGAAGCTGGGCGTGCTGAAGCGGGCTAAGGACAGGCCGCGGTATGACTTCAACAACCCCGAGCTGCGCAAGCTCATCGCCGAGAAGCTCGCGCCGGCGACCCAGCCGCTGTTCTTCCTCGACCGGGTCGAGCTGTCGCCGAAGACGTGCGACATCCTGGTGCTCGGCCGCGAGGCGTGGGGCTTCAACGACTTGGCCGCCGAGAAGAAGAAACGCGTCCTCGACGCCGTCGAGCAGGGCTGCGCCCTCGTCGTCTTCTTCCAGAACTTCCCCCGCTTCGACGCGAGTTGGCTCCCCGGCGGCATCTCGGGACGGGACAAGGACTACGGGTCCTTCCGATGGACTGACCCGGACCACCGCGTCGCGCTGAAGCTGGAGCCCAGGGACCTCGACGGCGGGGCCATCGTCAACGACGCGCTGGCGGGCTACGACAAGAGCTGGACGTGCCTGACCGACCCGCCCGGCGGCCTGTGCGTGCGCGACCACGGCAAGGGCCTCATCGTCTTCTGCCAGCTCGACGTGCTCCATCGCCACCGCGAGCCGATGGCGCGGCGCCTCGTCCACAACATCCTGCGCTTCGCCGCCCGCGGCAAGCCCAAGGGCGAGGTCCGCCTCGTCGTCCTCGACGCCTCCTCCAATTCCACCGTTCGCATGCTCGACGCCGTCAACCACCGCTACCAGTGGCTCGACGACCTGCCGCTGGCCCGCTAGCCGCGGGGCTGTCGGCGGGATGTCCCCATCCCGCGAGACAGCGATGCCGCGCGGCTGGCCCGCGCGCCTGTTCCGCATCTTGGCGAGGTGGCAGGGCCGCTCCAGAAGGCGCGCTGAAGCCGTCCGCCGCCTTCGCTTCGCGTCACGGCGCTTGCAGCCATGGCAAGTACCAGGGGGCTGATGCTCAGCCCCCTGCGGAGTGAAGCCGCTGCAAACCGCCGCGCCACTCGCTACGGCGGCTGGCGTCGGCCGCTGGAAGAGGCGTCCTCCGGTGGTCTGAGGGGCGAGCCCCAGTCCCTGCCGAGAGGCACGCTTGTCTGCGGCGGATCTTCCCGAGTGGGGGCTGTGAACACAGCCCCCGATGGCTGGCCGTGCCGCAAGAAGCGTGCCGCGAGCCGGCAGGGACTGAAGGGCGAGCGGCCCACCCGACGTGTGCCAAGCCATTGTATGCGCGAGGGTTACCAGTCCGGCACCTTGACCCCTTGCAAATCCGTGCGCGATGCGGTATGATGCGGCGGATGGGAGTGGTGCGCGCATGGCTGAGGAACGGTTGCACAAGATCCTGGCCCATGCGGGCGTCGGCTCCCGACGGCAGTGCGAGACGCTGATCGCCGTGGGCCGCGTCACCGTGGACGGCGAGCGGGTGACGGAGCTCGGGACGAAGGTGGACCCCGAGCAGGCCGACATCCGCTGCGACGGCGAGCGGGTGCGGGTGGAGCCGCCGGCCTACTACCTGTTCAACAAGCCGCGCGGCGTGGTGTGCACCTGTGCCCGAAGCGAGACGCGGCCGCGGGCCATCGATTTCGTCCGCCGCGACAAGCGGCGACTCTATACCGTGGGCCGACTCGACGAGGACAGCCGCGGGCTCATCATCCTGACCAACGACGGTGAGCTCACCCAGCGGCTCACCCACCCGCGCCACCACGTGCCCAAGACCTATCGCGTGACGGTGCGCGGCACGATGAAGCCCGAGGCGGTCCGCCAGGCCCGCGACGGCGTCTACCTGTCCGAGGGAAAGACGTCGCTGAGCCGCATGCGGGTGCGGCGGCGGAAGAAGAACGCGACGGACCTGGAGGTCGAGCTGCGCCAGGGCATCAACCGCCAGATCCGGCGGGTGTTGTCCCGGCTCGGCCATCCCGTGACCGATCTGCGTCGCGTGGCCATCGGGCCCATCCGCGACCCCAAGCTGGTCGAGGGCGCCTACCGGCCCCTGCGCCGCGCCGAGATACGACTGCTCCGCGAGGCCGCTCGACTCGAACGACCGAGGAGGCAACGACGATGAAACGGTTCCTGACCCTCGCAGTGGTCGCGCTGTTTGGCCTTGCCGTGTCCGGCCTCGCCGCCCGCGCGGGCGAGCGGGGTGAGGGAGGCGACCGTCGGCCCGGCGGGCGCGGCGGCGCCGTGCGCCCCGGCGGCGGCGCTACCGGTGGCGGCGGTCGTGCCGGTGGTGGGGCGACGCGCCCTGGTGGGGGCGGCGGTCGGCCTGGCGGCGGCCCGGCGGGTGGCGAGGAAGGCGAAGAGGAGGAGGGGTTCGTCTACGTCCTCGAGGATAGCGACCAGGTGATCCTCCGCGACGGCACCAGGATCGCAGGCACCATCCTGTGCGCGGGCCAGGCGGCGGTGACCATCCTCACGCCCGACGGTGAGAAGACCATCCCCCGCGAGAAGGTTGAGCGGGTCATCAAGAACACCGACGGCAGCTTCCCCAGGAAGTACAAGGCCGAGGAGACCGACGGCCACAAGTTCCTCGTCGAGGCCCCGCCCGACCCACCCCCGGACGGCGACATGGGCGGCGACCCTGGCGGCGCCCCCCCGGCGCGCAAGCCGAAGGCCAGGCCGAAAGCCCCCGCCAAGGGCACACCCAAGGCCGCGCCGAGGACGCCCGCAAAGCCCGGCACCACGGCCAGGCCCGCCACGCCCAAGCTCCCGAGCTTGCCCAACCTCCCCGGCGGCCTCCCCAACCTCAACCTGCCCGGCGGCCTGCCCAACCTCAACCTGCCCAAGGACCCCGCCAAGCTCCGCGACCTGCTCCAGCGCCTCCAGAAGGACGGCAAGCTCCGCGACCTCATCAACGACCCCCGCGCCGCCGACATGCTCCGCAAAGCCATGAAGCAAAAGTGAGGCCGGCCCGCGGCCCGCGCCCGCGCTCCGCCCTCGCGGCGCCCGCGCCGCCGGCGCGCCAGGCGTTTCCGCCCGGCCCGACGATCTGGTAAAATGGAGGCGATGTGGGAGGTCCGGAGAAGGGCTGACATGACGCAGTTGCTGCTGGCGCGCGACGGCGCGATCACGGACGAGATGGTGCGTGCCGCCGAGCTCGACGGCGCCGAGCCCGAGCAGGTGCGGCGCGGGCTGGCCGACGGCTCGATCGTGCTGCCGGCAAACCGCCACCGCGAGCGCCAACGGCCCGCGGCCATCGGCAAGGGCCTCCACACCAAGGTCAATGCCAACATCGGCACCTCCGCCGACTACCCCGACCTCGACAAGGAGCTCGCCAAGCTCGCCGCCGCCGAGGACGCCCAGGCCGACACCGTCATGGACCTCAGCACCGGCGGCGACCTCGAGGCCATCCGTCGCACCATCCTCGACCGCGCCCGCGTGCCCATCGGCACCGTGCCCATCTACGACGCCGGCACCCAGGCCCTCCGCGAGCAGGGCTCCATCCGCGCCATGACCGCCGACGGCATCCTGGCCACCGTGCAGGCCCACGCCGAGCAGGGGGTGGACTTCGTGACCGTCCACTGCGGCGTGACGCGCGCCGTGGTGGACTGCCTGGTGCGTGCCCGGCGCGTGTGCGGCATGGTCTCGCGCGGCGGCACGTTCCTCGCCGAGTGGATCCGCTACCACGGCGAGGAGAACCCGCTCTACGCGCGGTTCGACGAGCTGCTCGACCTCGCGCGCGAGCACGACGTGACGCTGAGCCTCGGCGACGGCATGCGCCCGGGCGCGCTGGCCGACGCCTTCGACGAGCCCCAGGTCCACGAGCTCATGGTCCTCGCCGAGCTGGCCGAGCGGGCTCGGGCCGCCGGCGTGCAGGTGATGCTCGAGGGGCCTGGGCACGTGCCGCTCCAGCAGATCGAGGCGCAGGTGCGGCTCGAGAAGGAGCTGTGCAAGGGCGCGCCCTTCTACGTGCTCGGCCCGCTGGTGACCGACGTGGCCCCCGGCTACGACCACATCACGGCGGCCATCGGCGGGGCGATCGCGGCGGCGGCGGGCGCCGACTTCCTGTGCTACGTCACCCCCGCCGAGCACCTGGGCCTGCCGAGCGTCGAGCACGTGCGCCAGGGCGTGGTGGCCGCGCGGATCGCGGCGCACGCTGGCGACATCGCCAAGGGCATTCCCGGCGCGGCCGAGCGCGACCGCGAGCTGTCGCGCCGGCGGCGACGGCGCGACTGGGCGGGCCAGCTCGAGCTGTGCCTCGACCCGAAGGTGGCGGGCGCCCTCCGCGAGGAGGCCAGGCCCGTGGACGCCGAGACGTGCTCGATGTGCGGCGAGCTGTGCGTCTTCAAGATCGCCGACGACGGCGAGCGCAACCGCGCCGAGGGCCAGCGCAAGCCCGCACCGTCGGGCTAGACCCGCCGCCGTGGGGGCGGGCGGGCGGCTTGACACGCTGCCGTTTTGCGCTAGGATCCGTGCAGGCTGGGACGAACGGCGGCACGCGCGGTGGGCGCATCGGCTCTGACCTTCCGGGCGCCCCGCCCAGCAGGCCCGCAGCTCCCTCGTCGAGGAACCAGAGCGTGGAGAAGGAGGACAGCGGCCCCGCCTGGGCGCGCTCCGAGCTTCGCCGCAACGTCGTCGAGCGGATCGGGGCGGCGGTGCTGCGGACCACCGAGGCGCTCGGGCACGACGCCATCGTGCTGTTCCGCGCCGTCCTGTGGTTCCGCAGCATCTTCAGCAAGTTCCGCGAGATCGTGCGCCAGATGTACCTCTGCGGGGTCATGAGCTTCC
>CBFDBL010000151.1:0-10541 GCA_965603035.1 uncultured bacterium | reverse complement strand
CTCGGGCACCAGGCAGTGGCACACGCAGGCGCGGCCGACCTCGTAGTAGTGGGGCAGCTTGTGCCTGCGGGCGAACTCGCGCATCACCTTCGCCTGCTCGGCGGCCTTGATGTCCTTGTTCGGCACGTAGTGGTCGGGCACCAGGACGACCCGCTCGGGGTCGAAGAGCTCGGTGGCGCCCGTGGCCTCGAACTGCTCGATGGCGATGGGCGCCGTCACGTCGTTCGCCATCACCACGTCGACGGGCACGAAGTGGAACTCGCCCGGCCGCACGGCGTCGCGGCCGACGTGCGCCGCGAGGATCTTCTCGGCGATCGTCATTCCCATGGCCTGCTCTCCGTTGCTTCCCGGCGACACTCTACCAGAAACCGCGCGGGGCGGCAACCGGACCATCCCGGCCCCCGTACACCGCCCACCGACCACCGCCCACCGTTCCGCCACGGGCGGAACCTTGACAACCGTGCCTGGGAAATGCTAGACTCTGCCGCACTGGCGAGGAGCTTTGGAGGGCGGGTCGTGGCGGCTGACAAGAGCCCGTTCCATGATCTGATCATCGACATCCAGCAACTCAAGGACCATCGGGATCCGGCCCCGCTTTTCGGCCATCTCGACGGCGACCTGCTCAACGGCGAATACCACTTCACCAGCTCCGAGAAGACCCTGACGTTCATGAGCCGGCGGATCGAGAACGCCTGCTTCGCCGACCCGGGCCGCTGCTCGCTCTACTCGGTGTTCCGCCGCCTGAGCCTGCTCGAGCCGCACCTCGAGCACTACCACAAGCTGGCCGACGCCGCACGCCACGTCTACGTCATCGGCCGGCCCGACGTGCCCGTCGAGCCGTGGGCCAACAACGTGCACGTGATCAGCGCCAAGGCCGAGCTGCTGGCGAGCAACTGGATGACCATCAACATCAGCCGCGACATCCACATGACCCTGCTCGCCGAGGAGCTCGAGCCCAGCGACGACGGCGAGCGACGCTACGTCGGCTTCTACACCGACAGCCGCGCCCTCACCCGCAGGGTCGTCCGCCAGCTCGTCGAGATGGGCATCATCGGCCAGCCCGAGCTCTTCAAGGAGGAGCAGCTCGAGTTCGGCGGCGACCTCGCCCCGCCCGCCTCCTGACGACCCCCCGTCACCCTCCCGCACCCGCCCGCAGGTCCCGCCGCGAGGGCAGGAACAGCGCGCACGCGCCTGCCGCGGCGCCGAGCAGCGCCACCAGTTGCAGAGCCGGCTCGATGCCTATCCGATCGGCCAGCGCGCCCACGGGGACGAGCACCAGGCTGGCCACCCCCCACGCCAGCCCCATCATCAGACCGCTCACCATGCTCGCGCTCCGCGGGCGAAGCTCCTGCGCGAACGACACGTTCACAGGGTTCGCCACGCCGAACACCAGCCCCGCCCCCGCGAACGCCGCGACCCCCGGCCAGCCCCGCAGCGCCGCGAAGCCGTAGAAGAACGGCGCCCCGAGCACGCACGACGCGCCCAGCAGCGTCCGCGGGTCGCGCCACTGCGCCAGGTGCCCGCCGCACAGGCTCCCCACCACGCTGCACCCCAGGAACAGCGTGGCCGCCCGGCCCGACGCCGCCACGTCCCAGCCCCGCGCGGCACCCACCACGGACACGAAGAACATGAAGACCGTGATGACCGTCGACCGCAGCGTCGCCATGGCGAAGAGCGCCCAGAGCGGCCCCGTGCCCGGGGCGAACAGTGCGCGGGGGTCGAAGGCCCTGCCGCTCGGCGCCGACCGCTCCTCGCCCCGACTCGCGGCCCAGACCCAGAAGGCAAAGGCCAGACCCGGCACGCACAGCACCCACAGGTGGGCCTGACCCCAGCGGGTCACCACGCCCGCCACCGCGACGGGCGCGAGCGCCAGCCCCACGCCACCGCCCGACAGGAAGTAGCCCATCGCCACGCTGCGCTGCCGCGTCCCGCGGGTCGCAAGCACCGCCCCGCTCGGGTGGAACGCCGCGACCCCCAGCGCGCCCAGCGTCAGCAGCGCGCCCAGGGCCCACACGCTCGGCGACAGGCCGATGAGGGACACGAACACCGCCGACGCCGCGAGCCCGACGGCGGCCATCAGGCCCCGCTTCGCCCGATCGCTCCAGATGCCGAACAGCGGCTGCATCATCGAGCCGAACACGCCGACCACCGCGCCGATCACCGCGATGCCCGCCTTGTCGAGATCGAAGCGGTCGCGGAACGTCTCGACCAGCGGGATGTACGCCGTCGCATAGAAGTCGCTCAGCCCATGGCACAGCGCCAGCATCCCCAGGTAGAGCCAGCCGCGACCGCGAGGCGCCGCCACCACACGTCTCCAGGATCTCCTCTGCCGCACACAACCCCGCAGAGGCGAAGGGGTTCAGCCCCGAAGGGGCGACAGGGTGTAGCCGTAGGCTTCAGCCTACGGATCGCGATGCCCCTCCACGCACAGTCCCGAAGGGACGGCAGAACCGACATGCCGCGTGCTCGGCCCTGACTAGGTCTGCCGTCCCTTCGGGACTGCGCCTCCGCCAAACCGGCGTTCCGGCGGCTGAAGCCGCCGGCCAAGTCCTGTCAGCCCTTCGGGCTTCCATGGCCAGCTCGTCATGCGGTAGAAACCGCGATGCCGCGAGGCTATAATGAACCCCAGCGACGCGGACGGGCGGCCATCTTAGCAGCGAGGCCCCGCATGGGCAACCGCATCGGGCAGCGCTGGGCGTACTTGCGGCGGTGGGCGCCGCTGTGGCTCGGCGTCCTGCTCATCGTCTTGGCGATCGTGGGCGGCGCGACGACCTGCGCGATCATCGAGGCCACGCGGCCGCGCTGCGTCCCCAGCATACGCCAGGTCCCCGTCGTGTGGAGCGGTATGTCCGCCAACCCTGTTCCGTTGCCGACAACGGAATCGGGGGTCCGTCGAGGACCGCGAGGCAGCCGTTCCGTGGGTGCCATAGCGGCTGGGCCCGGCCTCTTGCCGACGGCGCTCCGCGGAAGGGAGTAGTGGAGGTCGTAGGACGATGGCGAGAATCCGGCTGATGCTCTCCGTCGCGTTCATTGCTGCAATGGCTCTCGCTGTGCTCGTGCTGGTGGGCTGGCCATTTGCCTTTGACGCGCCTCCCGGTACTGCACTGCACGACGCCGTCAGCGCCCTCGTCACTGGCATGGGAGCCATCGGGCTGGTCGGCGTTGTGGTGGGCATCGCTCTATGGGACGGACGTGTCGTGTGGCCTGCAACGTTGACGTTTGCCTTCTGCGTCTGCTGGACGGTGTTGTTTGGTCTCAGTGGGACACGGGACGTGAAGAAGGTGCATCCTAACGCTAGGCCATACGCGCACATGCAGGAACCCGCCCCGCGCAGCGACTTGGGTGACTAGGCTGATGCTATCCGACGAAGTAGACCAGAAGCTCGACGCGCTGCCGAGGGAATGCGGCGTCTATCTGTTCAAGGACAGGCGGCAGAAGGTGCTCTATGTCGGCAAGGCGGTGAACCTGCGCAGCCGCGTAAGGTCGTACTTCCAGCCGGGGTCGAGCGACGAGCGGGTGCTCGTCGAGCATATGCTGCCGAAGGTGGCGGATATCGACTGGGTGGTCGTGGCGAACGAGAAAGAGGCGCTGATCCTCGAGAACAACCTCATCAAGCAGTTCCGCCCACGCTACAACATCAACCTCAAGGACGACAAGACCTTCCTGAGCATCCGCCTCGACCGCCGGGCGCCCTTCCCCAGGCTCGAGACGGTCCGCCGCTACACCGAGGACGGCGCGCGCTACTTCGGGCCCTACTCGTCGGCGTCGTCGCTGCGCGAGACGCTGCGGATCGTCAACGCGGTGTTCCCGGTCCGCAAGTGCCCCGACACGGTGTTCAAGGGCCGCACGCGGCCGTGCCTCTACCACGAGATCGGCCGCTGCCTGGCGCCCTGTGTGGGCAAGGTGGACGAGGCGGCGTACGGCGAGCTGCTCGACGAGGTCGAGCTGTTCCTCCACGGCCGGAGCGCGGAGCTGGCGGGGCGGCTGCGAGCGAGGATGGCCGCGTCGTCGGAGCAGATGGAGTACGAGCTGGCGGGCCGGTACCGCGACCAGCTCCGCGCGGTCGAGCGGACGATGGAGAAGCAGACGGTGGCGTCGGCGTACGCGGTGGACCGCGACGTGTTCGGCTACTTCAAGGCGGGCGAGCGGATGCAGGTGCAGGCGCTGCTGGTGCGGGGCGGGAAGCTGGCGGACGTGCCGAGCTACGCGGTCGGCACGAAGGGGCTGTCGGCGGAGGCGGCGTTCGCGGAGTTCCTGCGCCGCTTCTACGGTGCGACGCGGTTCATTCCGCCGGAGGTGCTGGTGCCGGTGGAGCCGCCGGATCGCGACGCGCTGGTCGCGTGGCTGACCGAGCGGCGCGGGGGGAAGGTGGCGCTGCGTCAGCCGAAGCGGGGCGACAAGGCGCGGCTGCTGGCGATGGCGATGGAGAACGCCGAGAGCGCCTGGCGGGCGGCCCACGCGACCGCGGGCGCGCGCGCGCGCGTGCTCGCGCGGCTCCAGGCGGCGCTCGGCCTGCGGCGGGTGCCCGAGCGGATCGAGTGCTACGACATCTCGAACATCCAGGGCGCCGACGCCGTCGGCTCGATGGTGACCTTCGAGCGCGGGGTGCCGAACCAGGCGCGCTATCGGCGATACAAGATCCAGACCGTGGCGGGCAGCGACGACGTCGCCATGATGCGCGAGGTGCTCGAGCGGCGGCTGCGTCGGGGCATGGCCGACGACGATCTGCCGCAGCTCATCGTGCTCGACGGCGGGAAGGGCCAGCTCGGCGCGGCGCGCGCGGCCATGGGCGAGCTGGGGGTGGGCGAGGTGGACGTGGTGGCGCTGGCGAAGGGCCGCGAGCAGCGCAGCGGCCGCGGCCCGCGGGCCGAGCGGGTGTTCGTGCCCGGGCGGAGCCGGCCCATCGTGCTGGAGCAGGACTCGCCCGAGCTCTACCTGCTGATGCGGGTCCGCGACGAGGCGCATCGCTTCGCCGTCGCCTACCATCGCAAGCTGCGCGCCAGGCCCTACAAGCACGCCGTGCTCGACCGCATCCCCGGCATCGGCCCCGCGCGCAAGAAGGCGCTCGTCGCCCATTTCGGCAGCGTGCGCGCCATCCGCAGGGCCACGGTCGGCGAGCTGGCGCAGGTGCGCGGCATTTCGGCCAGGCAGGCCGCGGCCGTCCAGCGCGCGCTCCGTGGCGGCGGCGACGTAAGTGCCGACCAGACATAGCGATAGGCGCCGCACACGCTCGGGCGGCGGCCAGGCCCTTTTTCCCGGGAAACCCCTTGACAGCCGCGCGCACAGGCGCTAGCATGTCGCGCGCGACTGCGGGGGGCCACAGGAGGGATCCCTCACACCGACAGGTGTGCCCGAGTCGTCCTGCCCAGCCCCTGTGCCCACTGCCACCCCACGGCCTCTGTGCTCCTCCCCCACAGAGTCCAGGCACGGCCAGGGGTTGGGTTACGTACGGGCCGCCGCGCGCCCGGGACCGGGAGCGCCCGCCTGCGGGCGATCGGCGGCCGAGCGTGGTGGGGCTACGGGCGGGGGCCGTCGGCGGGCTGCCGCGCGTCGCTGTCGCGCGCGGTGGCGTCGGTGACCTCGGGCTCGGGCAGGGAGCGGACGGCGTCGCCCTCGCGGACGGGCTCGGCGGAGCGCTCGACGACGCGGGCGATGGTGAGGGTGGGCTGGACCCGGTCGGCCTGGACGAGTGCGATGCGTCGGCCGCCGCGGAGGATCTCGAAGCGCAGGGCGGGCCAGACGCTGTGGTCGCGCCCGACGTCGAGCACGACGGCGTTGGGCGTCTTGGGGTCCACGACGAGCACCTTGCCGCGGATGCCGCCGGGCGCCGGCGGGCCGCTGGCGCCTTTCCACCAGCGCTGCCAGAGCGCGACGGCGTGGAGCCGCTCGGCGGGCGGGTCGTCGGGCCCGAAGCCGAAGCTCTCGCCGGTGATCTTGCGGAGCGCCCTGGCGGCGCGCTCGCGGACGATGCGCTCGGGGTCGCGGAGCGCGCGGAGGAAGTGGGGGACGAAGCGTGGCTGGTTGTAGCTGGCGAGCGCCTGGACGGCCTGTGCGCGGGAGAAGGTGGACAGGGAGTCGAGGTCCTTGACGAGCGCCTGGACGGCGCGCTGGGAGCCGCTGTCCACCAGGGTGCGTCGGGCGATGGCCCGGGTGGCGCGGTCGGTGTCGTCGAGCGCGGTGGTGAGCAGGGCCTCGGCGCGGGGGCCTGGGAAGTGCTTGAGGAAGCGGACGGCGGCGCGGCGCAGGCCGCTGCCGCGGACCCGTGCGGCCTGGTCGAGGACGTCGAGCGCGTCGAAGGCGGGCGCGCTGTAGAGCGGGAGGTAGCGGTAGTAGATCTCGAGGTTGAGCACGTTGAGTGCGGTGGTGTAGACCCGGCCGCCGACCGAGTCGAAGCCGTTGCGCGGCGGGTCCCAGCTCCCGAGGTGCTCGCCGTCGCGGCGCTGGCGCGCGATGAGGCCGTCGCGCAGCCGCTCGTTCCAGCCGCGCCACCACGAGCCGCCCATGTGGAACATGGCGAGGGTGCCGTAGTACCAGTAGTACATGGTGTGGAGCTGGTTGGCGGGGTCGTTGACCTTCATCCTCTCCCAGTCGGGCAGCTCGCGCAGCAGGATGTCGGCCTGGCGGGTGAGCAGCTCGCTGTCGCGGGGCCAGCCGAGGAGCTGGTAGGCGACCATGCCGACGGCGACCATGGCGGGGCCGCGTCGGCCCGCGGCCGGGCTGCGGTCGGCGTAGACGATCTCGCCGAGCGGCGTGGTCTTGGCCTCGAGGTGGCGCATGACGCCGAAGAGCGGCTGCCAGCCGACGTCGACGCCGGCCGCGTGGGCGCTCTTGAGCGCCATGATGGCCCAGCCGGTGATGGACGTGTCGTTGCGCCCCGTGGGCGCCTCGCCGTAGTCCCAGCCGCCGCCGTCCTGCTGCGCGCGCTCGAGGCAGGCGACGGCGCGCCGCAGCGGGCCGGCGAGCGCGGGGTCGCGGGTCATGGCGTGCGCCTCGGCCAGCGCCAGGGTGACGATGGCCTGGTGGTACATGAGGTAGCGGTTGTGCACCTCGGCCTGGACGAGGCGCGGCTCGCCGAAGCGGCCCTCGGCCGTTTGCAGGCCCAGGAGGTAGCGGATCGCCTCGCCGACCGTGTCGCGGTAGGGGCCGGGGTCGCGGTGGGTGTGGCCTTTGCCGAGGAAGGCGAGCAGCGCGAGGCCGGTGAGGCCCGGGGCGAGCTTGAGCTCGGGCGCGCCGTCGCTCCACCGCCCGGTCTCGGGGTCCTGGTGTCGGTCGAGCCACTGGAGGCCCGCGTCCACGGCCTTCTCGGAGCCTGGCGAGCCGCCGTGGCGTCGGATCGCCTCGCGGCGGTGGGTCGGCGCGCGGGCGGCGAAGATGTCGCGCGGCGCGCGGCTGTCGCCGGGGGCCTCGAGGACCGGGGCGGACCGCACGGTGGCCGGCTCGGGCTCCGGCTCGGGCTCCGGCTCGGGCTCTGGCGCGGGCTCGGGCGTGTCGTCCTTGCCCTTGTAGAGCCCGACCTGGAAGACGCCGGTGAACGACTCGGGCGCGGCGGCGTGCTCGACGGCGGTGGCGGCCAGAATGATGAGGATGAGGGCGTGGATGAGCGCAGAGAGCGCGAAGGCCGGCACCCTGCGGACGCCGCGCAGCCAGCGCCGCAGCAGGCGCACGCGCCGCCAGGGGCGCCGGATCGCCGGCCTCTGCGGCGGGGCCTGGACGGACGGCGGCGGGCGGAACGGCAGGTTCGGCATGTCGCTTCCTGCGGCCTTGGCCGGCCAGCGGGGCCTCCCTACCCAAGGATAGGGCATCGGGTCGGGAAAGGCAAGCCGAAACCGGAGCACTCGCGATGTGGCCCGCGCTCGGGGTCGGGCCATGCTCTGACACCGCTGTCAGCGTGGATGGTTGGATGAGTGGATGAATGGGTGGATGCGCGCAAGATCAGGCAACGGGATCGGGGAGGCGGAACTCCTCTTCCATCCATGCAAGCATCCATCCACCCGCCCATCCCTGGGACAGAGGGCGAAGTCGGCGCGTCCCAACGCGGTGAGCGGGTGGCGGGGACATGGACGAGCCCGGCCGCAAGGGGGCCGGGCTCGTGGAGCTGCGAGCGTGCGCGGCGGCCTAGAACTCGTCGATGCCGCCCTCGAATTCGCCCATGTCGTCGGCCCACGTGCCGGGCGCGATGGTGCGCTTGATGAACTCGACGAGCGACTCGCCGGTGAGCTTCTCTTCAGCATCGGTGTCGTCCTCGTCGCCGAAGAAGTCCTCGCCGAGGCTGTCGCTGCCGCCGCCTCCTCCGCCGGAGCTGCCTGTGGAGCTGTATCCGCCGTCGGAGGCGAGGGCCTGCTGGCGGCCCTGGAAGTTCTTGATGTCGATGGTCAGGTCGGTGACGTCGTACATCCGCAGGACGGGCTTGTCGTGGATGCGGTCGGGCTTCGAGACGAAGATGGCCTCGTCCTTGAGCGTGTACTTGAGGTTGACGAGCTTGAGCACCCAGTTGAGTGCGGCCTCGAGGCGCATGTCGTTGACCCGGAGGGTGACGGTGGGCGCCTCGTCGCGGATGGCCTCCTGGTCGAGGACGATGGTGACGTCGGTGAGCGACGAGATGAAGGCGATGACGTCCTGGAGCGGGGTCTCGACGAAGTCGAAGGAGATCTTCTTGCCCATGGCCTCTCGGATGCGGGCCTCCCACTCCTGGGGCTTGGTGTCCTCGCCGCCGAAGGCGGTGGCGACGGTGCGGGAGCGGACCTCCTCGAACTTCTCGCGGGGCATGTAGACGAGGTCGCTCTGCGGGACGGTGTAGGCGCGGGTCTCCTGCCAGTGGCGCTCGGTCTCGACCTTGCGCTTCTTGACGGCCTCGTCGATGAGCTTGTTGCGTCCCGCCTCGACGGCGGCCTCGCGCGTGCTCTCGGCGGCGCCGTTGGTGGGGTCGTCGCGGAGGATCTCGTCGCAGACCTTGCGGCACTCGTCGTAGCGGCGCTGGTCGAAGAGGGTCGTGGCCTGTGCGAAGAGGGCCTGGACGCGCTCGTCGAGCAGGCGCTGGCGCGCGTCGCGGAGGCGGTCGGCCTCGGTCTTGGCGGCCGCGAGGCGGGTCTCGTCCTCGCGGCGCTTGCGCTCGTCGATGCCCTGCATGGCCTTCTGGATGTGAGCCTCGGCGTCCTCAGCCACGCGGCCCACGTCGATGCTCGGGCTCAGGTAGCGCGCGCGCGCCGCCACGCGGGTGAAGCCCTCGACGGCCTGGACGTACTTGCCCCGGTCGAAGAGCGCCTTGGCCTCGGCGTACATGTTGGCCAGCTCGGTGCGCTGGACCTGGCGCGCGATGGCGAGGTGGTCGGCGTAGTGCTTGGCGAGGTCGCCGAACTCCTGGCGGCCGATGCTGAGCATGCCCCGGCACTTCTTGAGGTACTCCTGGGCATCCTTGTTCGCGGGGTCGAGGTCCACGGCTTTCTCGAAGTGGCGCAGCGCGTCCTTCCAGTTCTGCATGTCGAAGTGGCGCTTGCCGGTGATGACGTGCTGCCGCGCCTGGAAGCGCTGCTGGTCCTGCTGGACCTGGATCTCGGCCTGGAGCCGGCGCAGGAGCGCGTCGGCCTCGGCCTGCTCCGGGGTCTTGACGACCGGCTGTGCCGGGCCCGCCTCGCCCGCGGCCTCGCCGGCGAGCAGCGGGCCGACCGCCAGCAGCATCACGGCGAGCACCACGCCGCACGACACGATCGCTCGCAGCCTTCTGTCCATGTCACAGCCCCTTTCCTTGCTGGGCTAGAGGTGCAGGTATTCTACTCCGTCCGACGCAAGAGTGCAACATACCCGCCATCTTTTCCCGGCTCGAGCGGCAGGTAGGTGGTCGATTCGACCAGCCGCAGGTCCGCCCGGTCGCGGCACAGCCGCTGGAGGACCCGTTCGTTCTCCTCCGGTTCCAGGCTACACGTGCTGTAGACCAGCCGTCCGCCGGGCCGCACGACCCGCGCCGCCGAGGCGGCGAGACGGCCCTGGAGCTCGGCGAGGGCCTCGATCCGCGCCTCGCCCACGCGCCAGCGGCTCTCGACCCGCCGCGCCAGCACCCCGGTGTTCGAGCACGGCACGTCCACGAGCGCCGCGTCGAAGGCCGCGGTGAACACCCGCTCGCACGACCGGCCGTCCGCCGCGACCGGCAGCACGGTCCGGACGCCGAGGCGGGCGGCGTTCTCGGCCACGCGCCGCAGGCGGGCCGCCGAGACGTCGAGCGCGACGACCGTCGCCGCGTTCCCCGCCAGCTCGGCGAGCTGACAGGCCTTCGACCCAGGGGCCGAGCACACGTCGAGCAGCCGCTCGCCCGCCGCGGGGGCCAGCAGGGGCGCCGCGACCGACGCCGTCACGCCCTGCACCGTGCACAGCCCGTCGCGCAGGGCACCCAACTGCGTCAGGTCCCCCGCCTGCCCGAGCGCCACGTGGTCGGCGCCGAGCGGGGTGGCCCAGCGGCCCGTCTCGGCCAGCTCGGCCAGGAGGGCCTCCTGGGTCGTCCGCAGGCGGTTCACCCGCACGGTGACGCCGGGGGCGGCGTTGGCCGCCTC
>CBFDBL010000150.1:0-10593 GCA_965603035.1 uncultured bacterium | reverse complement strand
TTCCTCTGCACACCGACGCGCGTCTCCAAAGGCTTCATGACCCCCGAGATGATCCGCGACGAGGTCGTCGGGGTCATGGACCTCGTGGACCGGGTCTACTCGACCTTCGGGCTGCCCTACCACCTCGAGCTCTCGACCCGGCCCGAAAAGTCGATCGGCAGCGACGCCGCGTGGGAGAGCGCGACCCGCGGGCTGCGCGAGGCCCTCGAGGCCAAGGGCGTGGACTACAAGCTCAACGAGGGCGACGGCGCCTTCTACGGGCCGAAGATCGACTTCCACGTCGAGGACGCCCTCCGGCGCACCTGGCAGTGCGCCACCATCCAGCTCGACTTCGCCATGCCAGAGCAGTTCGACCTGACCTACGTCGGGCCCGACAACGAGCGCCACCGCCCGGTGATGATCCACCGCGTCGTCTACGGCGCCATCGAGCGCTTCCTGGCGTGCCTCATCGAGCACTTTGCCGGCGCCTTCCCCCTGTGGCTGTCGCCGGAGCAGGTGCGGGTGCTGCCGATCGCCGACGCCCAGGCGGGCTATGCCGGCGAGGTGGCGGCGCGCCTGCGCGAGCACGACGTGCGTGTGTGGGTGGACTCGCGGAACGAGAAGGTGGGCTTCAAGATCCGCGAGGCCACCGTCGCGAAGGTCCCCTATGTCCTGGTCGTGGGCGGCCGCGAGGCGGAGGCCGGCACCGTCGCCGTCCGCACGCGCGGCGAAGGCGACCTGGGGCCCCAGCCCCTCGAGGCCGTCGTCGAGCGGCTCCGTCTCGAGATCCGCGACAAGACCCGTTAGGAGGTAGAAGGAGATTCCTCACGACCTGAGAGTGAACTCGCAGATCCGTAGCCCGCAGGTGCGCCTGATCGGTGAGGACGGCGAGCAGTTGGGCATCAAGTCGCTCGGCGACGCCGGGGCCGTCGCGCGCGAGCGCCACCTCGACCTCGTCGAGGTGGCCCCGCAGGCCAACCCGCCCGTGTGCCGGCTGATGGACTATGGCAAGTACAAGTACCGTCAGCGGAAGAAGCAGCACGACGCCAAAGCCCACCACCATCGCGTCCACACCAAGGAGATCCGCCTCCACCCCAAGACCCACGACCACGACCTGGCCTTCAAGGCCCGCCACGCGCGCAAGCTGCTCGCGCTGGGCGACAAGATCCAGGTCAACGTCTTCTTCAAGGGGCGCGAGATGGCCCACCGCGAGCTGGGCTTCGGTGTCCTCGGACGGTTTCACAGCCTGCTGGAGGACTGCTGCAAGGTCGAGCAGGAGCCGCGCATCGAGGGCAGGCGCATGACCATGATCCTCGCCCCCATCGTCGGTTCGAAGTAGATCGCGGGCGCCTGCCACCCGTCCGTGTGCCGCCCGCGGAAGCCCCGGCCGACGCGGGGGGCCACGAGGGCGTCCCTCGCATTCTCTACGACGGCGAAAGTCTGCCATGCCAAAGCTCAAGACACACAAGGGCCTGAGGTGCCGCGTGCGGATCACCCGCAACGGCAAGGTCGTCCGCAAGAAGGCCGGCAAGAGCCACCTGATGAGCCACAAGAGCGGCAAGCGCCGCCGCCATCTGCGCCAGCACGAGTTGGCCACGGGCAAGTACGCCAGGACCATCAAGCGCGAGCTTGCCGGCGGGTGAGCCGCCGGCCGGGAGTACCGTCATGCCACGAGTGACCACGGCGCCGGCCCGCCGGCGCCGCCATAAGCGAATCCTCAAGGCCGCCAGGGGCTACTACGGCGCCCGCTCGCGGCTCTACCGCACCGCCAAGGAAGCGGTCCTGCGGGCCAACGCCTACGCCTACCGCGACCGGCGCAACCGCAAACGCGAGTTCCGAGCCCTGTGGATCACGCGCGTCGGCGCCGCCTGCCGCCAGCGCGGCCTGTCCTACAGCCGCTTCATCCACGCGCTAGGCCAGGCAGGCGTCGCGGTCAACCGCAAGATGCTCGCGGAGATCGCCGTCGCCGACCCCCACGGCTTCGACAAGCTCGTGGACCTCGCGACGGCAGCGGCGAGCGACGCCTGACCCACCGTCGGGGGTGCGCCACCATGGAGCACGCGCTCGAGAAGCTGCGGGACCAGGCCATCGCCGCCGTGGCCGCGGCCGACAGCGTCGAGGAGCTCGACGCCGCGCGCGTCGCGTGCCTGGGCCGCAAGGGCGCGCTCAAGCAGGCCATGCGCCAGCTCAAGGACGCGCCGCCCGACCAGCGCCCCGCCCTCGGCCGACTCGCCAACGCGATCAAGGCGACCGTCCTCGCCGCCATCGACCAGCGCCGCGAGCTCATCGAGCGCGCCCACGCCTCCGTCGGCCCGCAGGGCGCCGACATCACCCTGCCCGGCGCCCGCCGGCCCCTCGGCCACGAGCACCCCCTGCGCCGCACCGAGCTCGAGCTGCGCGAGGTCTTCTCGCGCCTGGGCTTCGAGGTCGCCGAAGGCCCCGAGATCGAGCTCGAGTACTATAACTTCGAAGCCCTCAACATCCCCGCCGAGCACCCCGCGCGCGACGGCTTCGACACCTTCTACATCCACGGCGACGTCGTCCTCCGCTCCCACACATCGCCCGTCCAGATCCGCGTCATGGAGCAGCGCCAGCCCCCCGTCCGCGTCATCGTCCCAGGCCGCGTCTACCGCCCCGACACCGCCGACGCGACCCACGCGCCCGTGTTCCACCAGGTCGAGGGACTCGTCGTCGGCGAGGGCGTCAGCTTCGCCGATCTCAAGGCCGTGCTCACCATGGCCATGCGCGAGCTCTTCGGCCCCAAGACCGAGACCCGCTTCCGCCCCTCGTTCTTCCCCTTCACCGAGCCGAGCGCCGAGGTGGACGTCTCCTACGAGGTGGACGGCGAGCAGCGCTGGCTCGAGCTGCTCGGCGCGGGCATGGTGCACCCCAAGGTCTTCGAGGCGGTCGGCTACGACGCCGAGCGCTACACGGGCTTCGCCTTCGGCATCGGGATCGACCGCGTCGCCATGCTCAAGTACGGCATCCCCGACATTCGGCTGCTCCTCGAGAACGACCTCCGCTTCCTCGAGCAGTTCTGAGCGGCGCGGCGCCCCATCCCGCCGCCCGTCGGCCCCCGGGGGTCGGACCATGGACCAGAGCTTCCTCCAGCACACCACGGACGCCGCCGTCACGTCGTGGCTCACCGCCCTGGCCGTCGCGACGCCGCTCATCGGCCTGCTGGCCGGGGCCGCGGTTGGCCTGCGGCGTCGCGCGCTGGCCCGGTGGTGCCTCGTCGGGCTGCTCGGCGGCGCGAGCGGGCCGCTGCTGCTGGGGGGCTGGCAGCTCGTCGTCGGCCGCACCACCTTCCACGATCGCCGCTACGCCCGCGACGGCCAGACGCGGCACCCCCTGTGGGCACTCCACCCGCCGGCGCGGTACTACGAGAGCCGCGACGCTGCCCGCTCGGGGCCGACCGACCCGCTCCTGCGCGACCAGAGCCCGCTGCCCAGGACCCTCTCGACGCACAGGCCGCGGTGGGGCCTCGTGCCCGCCGACCGCCTCGACAGCGTGGCGAACCTGGCTGTGCTGGCCGTCGCCTTCGCCGCGGGAGGGCTGGGCCTCGGGCTCGCGTGGGCGTGGGCGCTGCGCCGGCTGCCTGCCGGGGCCGGGGATGGCGAGCGATGATCGAGAGCCGTCGCGACATCCTGCCGAACGGCGTGCGGGTCATCTTCCTGCCCATGGGCAGCTTCCATTCGGCGATCGGCGTGGTCTACGTGCGCATGGGGCCGCGGTTCGAGGGGCTCGAGGACAACGGCCTGTCGCACTTCGTCGAGCACGTGCTCTTCAAGGGCACCGAGCAGCACCCCGACCCCGACGCGCTCTCGCGCGAGATCGACGCGATCGGCGCCGAGCTCAACGGCGCGACCATGCCCGAGTACACCGAGCTGCTGGTGAGCTGCCACAGCCGGCACTTCCTGCGCGGGCTCGGGCTGCTGCTCGAGGTCGTGCTTCGCCCGCGCTTCGACGCCGCGCACGTCGAGACCGAGCGGCGGGTCGTGCTCGAGGAGATGGGCCAGTACCGCGACGTCGTGGGCGCCGAGCACAGCATCGACGAGTTGTCCTACGAGCTCATGTGGCCGCGCCGCGCGCACGCCTTCAGTTGCCTGGGCCCGGAGCGGAACGTCGCGCGGTTCACCCCCGACCAGGTCGAGGCGCACTACCGGCGGTTCCTGAAGGCGAGCAACATCGTGGTGTGCGTGGCGGGGAACTTCGAGGCTGGGGCGGTGGCCGAGCTGCTGGCCGAGTGGTTCGGCCAGCTCGAGCGCGGCGAGGTGGCCACGGCGCCGCCGCTGCGCGACGAGCAGGTCGGTGCCCAGTGCCTGTTCCGCCGCGCCCGCACCCGCATGGCCTACCTGAAGCTCTGCCACAAGGCGTGCTCGTACCACGACCCCGAGCTCTACCCCGTGCTCGTGCTCAGCGACGTGCTCGGCGGCGGGGTCACGTCGCGCCTCTTCGCGCGGCTCCGCGAGCGCGAGGGCCTCGTCTACGACATCTCGTCGAACACCACGCTGTTCTCCGACTGCGGCTGGCTCGACATCGTGACGACGACGAGTCGCGGCAAGGTCGCCGCCGCGGTGGAGGCCTCGCTCGAGGAGGTGCGCCGGCTCGCCGACGAGGGCGTCGCCGACGAGCAGCTCCAGACCATCAAGGACCGCGTGGCCTGCCAGATGGAGATCCTCGAGGACAGCCCGCCCGACGTCGCCGACTGGTTCGGCGTCCGCGAGATCCTGCTCGCGCCCGAGCGGGTCAAGTCGCCCACCGAGGAGGCCGAGCGGCTCAAGCACGTGACGCCCGACCAGATCCGCACGGCCGCCGAGGACGTCTTCCGGCCCGCGCGCCGCAGCCTCGTCGTCGTCGGCCCGAGCACCTGGCGGCAGCGCCGGCGCATCCGCGGGCTGCTCGAGCAGTAGCAAGCGCGGATGGGTGGGTGAACGGAGGGATGGCGGCGTGAGCTCGACCCCCATCGGCACGACGCGGCCCCGCCAGCAGGCACGGCGGAGTCGACCGCAGCGGGGAGGCGCCACGCGATGACCCGGTTCGAGCGACTCAAGACGTTCGCGGCCGAGTACGGCGGGACGTGGCTCTACAACGCCATCGCGAACTCGCTGCGGCTCGAGATCGAGAACGACGAGGAGCTCGAGGCGCTGCGGCAGCGGTTCGGTGCGGTCATCTTCGTCGGCTGGCACTCGCAGCTCCTGGTTCCGCTCTGGCACCACCGCTTCACGGGCGGGTGGGCCGTGGTGAGCGAGCACGCCGACGGCGAGCTCATCGCCCGCATCCTCCAGCGCATCGGCTACAGGTGCATCCGCGGCTCGACCACCCACGGCGCCGCGAGGGCCTTGATCCGCATGGTCAAGGTCGTGCGGGGCGGGCACGACATCGGCGTCACGCCCGACGGGCCGCTCGGCCCCCGCTACGTCGCGCAGCCCGGCGCCGTGTTCCTCGCCGCCAAGAGCGGCTGCCCGATCGTCGCCATGGGCTTCGCCACACGCTGGTTCTGGCAGTTCCGCTCCTGGGACAGGTTCAAGCTGCCCAAGCCGTGCTCGCCGGGTGCCATCGTCTACGGCAAGCCGATTCACGTGCCCGCGAAGCTCGCCGAGGCCGACGTCGAGGCCTTCCGCACGCGCATGCAGGACAGCCTCATGGCCGTCACCCGCCGCGCCGAGGCCAGCGTCGGCCTCCCGCCCGAACCGGATCCCCCCGCCCGCGATTGACGCCGACGGCTTCCCGCGATAGTCTCTTGCCCTGAGGACGAGGCGAGGGCCTCGCCGTGCGCGCAGCCAAGCCAGGAGGAGCGCAATGAGCGGCCTGCTCCAGCGTCTGACGGGCCTGGTCGGCATCGCGGTGCTGCTGGGCATCGCGTTCGCGCTGTCGCGGGACCGGCGGCGGGTGCCGTGGCGGATCGTGGCGTGGGGGCTGGGCCTCCAGCTCGCCTTCGCGGTGCTGATCCTGAGGACGGCGCCGGGCCGCTGGGTGTTCCAGGGGGCGGCGGCCGTCTTCAAGCAGATCATCACCTTCACCGAGGCGGGCTCCGGCTTCCTCTTCGGCGAGATGGTCGGCAAGTACAACGCCTTCCGCATCCTGCCGGTGCTGATCTTCTTCGCGTCGCTGATGGGCGTGCTCTACCACCTGGGGGTGATGCAGAAGCTGGTGGCGGCGATGGCGTGGCTGATGCGCCGCACGATGGGCGTGAGCGGCGCCGAGGCGCTGAGCGCGTCGGGCAACGTGTTCGTCGGCATGACCGAGTCGCCGCTGCTCATCCGCCCGTACGTCGCGAGGCTGACCGAGTCGGAGCTCCTGGCCGTGATGACCGGCGGGCTGGCGACCGTCGCGGGCAGCGTGATGGCCGCCTACGTGGGCATGCTCAAGGGCGACTCGGGCGGCCACCTGCTCTGCGCCAGCGTCATGTCGGCCCCAGCCGCGCTCGTCGTCGCCAAGATCATGATCCCCGAGACCGAGGAGCCGCAGACCGCGGGCACCGTGAAGGTCGCCTTCGAGCGGAAGACGCGGAACGTGATCGACGCCGCGGCCGCGGGCGCCGGCGAGGGCCTCCGCCTCGCGCTCAACGTGGGCGCCATGCTCATCGCCTTCCTCGCGCTCATCGCGATGGTGAACTTCGCTTTCGGCCAGTGCCACGCGCTCGTCGAGCGGTGGACCGGCTTCGGCGGGTTCCCGGGCAGCCTTCAGGAGATCTTCGGCTTCGTGCTCCGGCCCCTGGCGTGGGCGATGGGGGTCCCGTGGAAGGACGCGGGCACGGTGGGCTCGCTGATGGGCATCAAGATCGCGGCGAACGAGTGGATCGCCTACCAGTCGCTCGCCGAGGTCAAGGCTCAGCTCGACCCGCGGTCGCTCACCATCGCCATGTACGCCCTGTGCGGCTTCGCCAACTTCGGGTCGATCGCGATCCTGATCGGCGGCATCGGCGGGTTGGCGCCCGAGCGGCGGGGCGACCTGGCACGCCTGAGCCTGCGCGCGCTGGCCGGCGGCGCCATCGCCTCGTTCCTCACGGCCTCGATCGCCGGCATCCTGCTATGAGCCGGGCGGCCCCGCGCGCTCGTAGAGCAACAGGTACTGGCCGCGGACCGTGTCGGCCGGCCTCGCGCGCGTGAACGAGCGGACGAAGGCGTAGCGGCGGCGGAAGTCCTGCGCCTGCTCGATGCGGCGCTCGATGGGCCACAGCGGCTGCGCGGTCGCCGCCGTGTCGGGCGGCGAGGCGGCCGCGGTGAGCACGATGTAGCGCGGCTCCCGGGCGAGCACGTAGGCTGCCGCGTCGGCCCCGCGCGCGGCGATCTCGCCGTCGCACTTGCCGCTGAGGTCGATTGTGGGACGGGCCGTCAGCCATCTCAGGCGGCCAGCCTCGAAGGCCGCGACGGCCCCGTCGCCGTCGCGGCGGAGGGCCCACGCCAGGGCCTCCGTCCCGCGGGCCGCCGCCCGCTGCGCCCGAAGCTCCCGCACCACGCCCACCTCGCGACGCACGTACGGCACCGGGTACGCCAGCACGAACGCCAGGGCCAGCACGACGTGGAACCCCGTGGCCCCGCGCCCGCGCGCCGGCGTCGCCCAGGCGTAGAGCCCGTAGGCGCTCTCCTGGAGCACCAGGAACAGCAGCGGCGCGACCACCGCCGCCAGCCGGTGCGCCGGCAGCGGATCCCCGCCCAGGAACGTCGTCGTCGCGAGTCCCGCGCCGATCAGCACCAGCGCGTACGCCGCTGCTCGCCCGAGCCGGCGCGCCGCGACCGCCAGCGGCACCAGGAACACCGTGACGCCCGCCGTCTGCTTGAGGAACGACCCCACGTAGTAGCCGCCCCGCAGCAGGCGCGCTCCCGACAGGCGGAACCCGCCAGATGCCACGAACGCACTCGACACCCAACTGCCCTGCTGCACCACGGCCACGAGCCACAGGGCCAGCGTCGCCACCAGGCCCGCCAGCCACGGCGCGGCCGCCTTCGCCAGCGGTCGGCCAGCGCGCCGCGCGTCCACGACGGCGAACGCGCCCGTCGCGACCAGGAACACCACGGCGTCCGCCCGCGCCAGGGCCGCCAGCACGAACGCCAGCACACACCACCCCCGCCGCCCGTCGCCCAGGTAGAGGAACGCGCCCAGGGTGACCAGGAACGTGACGAGCTGGGTCTCGAGCGCCGTCGCCGTGCACAGCAGGTAGCCTGGGTAGAGCGTCACGAGCAGTGGCGCCGCGAGCGACCAGGCCGCCGGGCGCTCGCGGTCGAGCCGGCGGGCAAGCGCGTAGAGCAGCGACACGGTCGGCAGCGAGGCGACGAGCGCGAGGCCGCGCGCCACGGTCGCCAGCGCGCGGGGATGCGGCAGCCAGGCGAACGGCGTGAGGGCGAGGGCGAGGAGCCAACTGCTGTAGCCGCCGGCCCGCTCGCCGAGGTTGAACGCGAAGCGGCCGTGATGCGCCAGGTTGCGTGCGTAGGTGAAGTTGATGAAGGCGTCGTCGGGCGTCCAGCCGACGCGGGCGATGGTGAGGGTGTGGACGAGCAGCGCGATGAGGATGGCGCCGAGCAGCACGACGGGCTCGCGCAGGGTCGGGAACGCGCCGAACAGGGCGAGCAGCAGCGCGCAGCCGACGGCCGCCGAGGCGACGATGACGAGCAGGGCCTCCCGCGCCGTCTCCCTCGCGGTGACCGGCTGGTCGAGCTGCTGCGCCGTGAGGCCGGCGGCCAGGAACACCCTGTCGGGCACGAGCAGCGCGACGACGGCGAGCACGACGATGAGGGCGAGCAGGATGCTGAGCCAGCGCGCGAACCGGCGCGGCTCGGCAGGCGGAGCGGACGCGTGGGCCATGGGTTCCCGGCTCCTACCCGGAGGGCTGCCTGTCGCGAAGCAGGGCGAGGATCTCGTCGGCGGCGCGGCCCGAGGCGCCGGGCTCGCCGAAGGGCGCGCGGACCTCCGCCGCCAGCTCGGCGGCCATGCGCTCGAGCCCGCCGCCGCGGACCAGCGCGAGGGCCTCCTCGCTCAGCCGCGCGGCCGTGACCTCGGACTGGAGCAGCTCGGGCACCAGCCGGCGGCCGGCCACGAGATTGGGCAGCGAGAAGAAGCGGATGGTGCGCACGAACGTCTTGGCGACGATGTAGCTGAGCCAGGCGGCCTTGTAGGGCACGATCATGGGCGTGCCGATGAGGCCGGCCTCGAGCGTGGCCGTCCCCGAGCTGACGAACAGCAGGTCGGCGCCCGCCATCAGCTCGTAGGTGCTGCCTGGGCACATGTGGAGATCGAGGCTCGTCATGGCGCGCCAGGCCTCGTAGTGCTCGCGGCGGAACGTGGGCGCCGGGGCAAGGGCGACGGTGATGCCGCCCAGCTCGCGGTCGAGCCGCTCGGCCGCGCCGAGCATGGCCGGCAGCATGTACCGGATCTCCTTGCGGCGGCTGCCGGGCAGGAGGCCGAGGGTGAAGCGCCCGGAGGGCAGGCCGAGCGCCTCGGCGAACCGGCGGTCGTGGCGATAGTCGGCCAGCACGTCCACCAGCGGATGGCCGACGAACACGGCGTCCACGCCGTGGCGGGCGTAGAAGCCGCGCTCGAAGGGCAGGATGACGAGCATGCGGTCCACGCAGCGCCGGACCGTGCGCACGCGCCAGGCGCGCCAGGCCCAGAGCTGGGGGCTGATGTAGTAGATGCAGGGGATGCCGCGGCGGTGGACCCGCCTGGCGAAGCGGAGGTTGAACTCGGGCGAGTCGATGAGCACGACGGCATCGGGCCGGCGCTCGTCGAGCAGGCGCTCCATGTCGCGGAAGGCGCGGATGAAGTGGCGGAGGACGCCGAGCACCTCGACGACGCCGATGGCGGCGTGGGCGGTGACGTCGCGGTGGACCTCGACGCCGGCCTCGGCCATGGCGGGGCCGCCGAGGGCCGCGAGCTGGATGTCGGGCTCGCGCTCGCGCAGGGAGTGGGCGAGGTGGGCCCCGTGGAGGTCGCCCGAGCTTTCGCCCGCGATGATGAGGACGCTGTGGGCCATAGGGGTCAGGGACGGTGCAGGGGGTGCTTGCGGAAGCTCTCCTGGATGCTGTCGAGGATGCGGCAGGCGAGCGCGAGCGCCTTGCGGGCGTCGCGGCCCGAGCAGAGCGGCGGCTCGCCGGCGGCGACGCAGTGGAGGAACGCCAGGAGCTCCTGCTCGAGGGGGTTCTGCTCCTCCATGGGGATCTCCTCGGCGGAGATGAAGTTCTGGAAGACGAAGCTCTTGAGGTCGGTGATCCCGGTGGGGTCGATGGCTGCCGGGTCGAAGGCGCCGGGGCGCTTGCGGAAGAGGAAGGCCCGGCGCTCGGCGTAGTCGAGCGAGATGTAGGCGTCGGGCTGGAAGAAGCGGAGCTTGCGCACGCCGCGGGTGGCCACGCGGCTGGCCGTGAGGTCGGCGACGCAGCCGGTGGCGAAGGTGATGCGCGCGTTCGCGATGTCCTCGTGTGCCGAGAGCACGGGCACGCCGACGGCCTCGACCGTCTCGACAGGGGCGTCCACGAGGTCGAGCAGGATGTCGAGGTCGTGGATCATCAGGTCGAGCACCACGCCGATGTCGAGCGAGCGGAAGGTGAAGATGCCGACGCGGTCGCAGTCGATGTAGAGGGGGGTGGTGATGTGGCGCTTGACGGCGATGAAGGCGGG
>CBFDBL010000149.1:0-10597 GCA_965603035.1 uncultured bacterium | reverse complement strand
CTGCCTGCCGACGACGCCATCGCCTTCCAGTGCCGCCTCGAGAACGCCGCCGACGTCGCCCTGCCCGACCTCGGCGAGGGCGGCAGCGTGCTCTTCCGCCCCTTCGTGGCGCTCGCCGACGGGTCGCGGGCCTACCAGGCCCAGGCGCCGGGGCTCGAGGCCCGCGCGGGCATCGGCCTGTGGTTCCCGCTCCTCGGCAGCGGCAACGTCGAGCAGCGGCAGGGGACCGTGGAGTTCCGCATCTGCTACCGCAAGGGCCCCGGCCGCCGCGAGGCCCCGTGGCTGCTGGCAGGCAATCCCCAGCAGCACGGCTTCGCCGTCGGGCTCAGGGGCGAGGACCTCGAGCTCACGAGCCGCTACCTCGGCCGCGTGGCCCTGCGGATCGTGCACCGCGGCGCGAAGCTCGAGACGGGCAAGTGGCACCACGTGGCGTTCACCTGGAAGCCCGCGTGGGGCACCGACCTGTTCCTCGACGGGCGCAATGTCGGGCACAGCGCCCGCGATCGCATCGGCCTCGGCGCCCGGCTGCGCCTGCCCTGCTACCCCGAGGATCGGACCAACGAGTACCTCATCGACGACCTGCGGATCTGGCGCAAGGCGCTGACGGAGTTTGGCGCCGTCGCCGACGCGGCGCCGCCCGCGGCCGTCGCCGACCTGCGCCTCGAGCCCGCCAAGGACGGCAAGATGCTCCTGACCTGGACCGCGCCCGGCGACGACGGCAAGGAGGGCCGCGCCCGACGCTACGACATCCGCACGTCCACGCAGCCCTTCGGCCCCCTCTCCTGGGGCGGCTACGCCGACACGGGCGACCCCCTCGCCGCCATCCACTGGGCCGAAGCCGACCGCGTGGTGCCCGCGCCCGCGCCCCAGCCCGCGGGGCGGCTCGAGAAGCTCCTCATCGGCCCCCTCCCGCGCCACAAGCGCATCTACGTCGCCCTCAAGACCGAGGACGAGGCACACGCTTCCCCGCTGTCCAACGTCGTCGCCACGCCCGTCAACCACCCGCCCATCGCCCACGCCGGCCCTCCGGTCCGCCAGGTCATCACCGGCACCACCGTCACCCTCGACGGCACCGGCTCGAGCGACCCCGACTACGACGACCTCACCTACGCGTGGAGCGCCGGCGCCAAGGGCCCCGTGGCGACCAGCGTCTGCGAGAAGCCCGGCACGCAGGAGATCACCCTCACCGTGTCGGACGGCAGGGAGAAGGCGACGGCGGCGACGAAGCTCCTGGTCGGCCCGGCGGTGCGCGTCAGCTTCCAGCCGCGCGGCGCGAAGACGCCCGAGGGCTTCATGGCCGAGACGGGCGCGGTGTACAGGAAGAGCCGCGGATTCGGCTGGCGCGTCCCGCCCGCCGGCCTCGCCGCCTTCGCTCGCCAAGGCCCCGCCGACGTGGCCCCCGAGGCCCGCAGCGGCCTCGCCGTCGCGCGCGGCGCCGAATGGGTGCTCGACCTGCCCGACGGCCTCTACAAGCTCACCGTCGCCGCCGGCGACCCCGCCCGCCTCGCCGGCCGCCGCAGGCTGTTCGTCGAGGGCAAGGAGCTCTTCAACGTCGAGCTCACCGGCTCGACCAAGCCGCACTCCGTCCAGGGCTACCGGGTCCGCGTCGCCGGCGGCCAGCTCAACGTCCACATCGGCGTCCCGCCCGCCCCGGGCCAGCCCGGCACCGAGGGCGGCGAGATCAACTACATCGTCATCGAGCGCGCCGACTAGCCCCCGCCCCGCCGCACCCGCCGAGCGCCCCCGCGGCGGCCCCGCCGGCGAGGGGGCGCTCCCTTCCGCCCGACGCCCCTTCCCCGTTCGGCGGTTGACTTCCCGGCTCAGCGCGCTATGCTGCCGCGCCTGGCGGGCCCCGTCGGGGCCTCACTGGGCAACCTTGTGGAGAGGCTGCGATGATCCGGCTGAGCCTGGTCGGCGGCACGATGGTCTACCACGGGAAGTACTTCGGCCACATGTTCAACGGCTGCGCGGACCGCGCGCTGTGGGACGAGCACGGCTTCGGCGGCGACCCCGCTGCCCGGCGCCGCATCGAGGAGGCGCGGGTCGTCAAGGTGTGGGACGAGACGCGCGAGGATGCCGAGACCCTCGCCCGCGTCGTCGGCATCGAGCACGTGTGCGACGAGGTCGCGGAATGCGGGACCGAGGTGGACGGCATCCTGATCGCCGACGACTGCACGTGCAAGCACTACCGCCACGCCGACGCGCTGTGGGACTGCGGGCTGCCCATGTTCATCGACAAGCCGCTCGCGGGGACGATCGAGGAGGCCGAGGCCGTCGTCGCGAAGGCCGAGGCGCACGGCGTGCCCATCTTCTCGGCCTCGGGCCTCCAGTACACCCGCGAGATCGACGAGGCGCGGCCCGACGTCGAGCAGCTCGGCAAGGTGATGTGCGCCGTGTCGGCCAGTCCCAACGAGCTGGTCTTCTACGGCATCCACGGCCTCGCCATGCTCTGGCAGCTCTACGGCCCCGGCATCGAGAGCGTGCAGAACATCGGCGAGGGCGACCTCGACCTGGTGAAGTACCGCTGGCGCGACGGCCACGTCGGCATCCAGCTCGGCCTCGAGGGCGGACGCCCGGGGTGGAAGCTCACGGTCTTCGGCGAGAAGGGCCGCCTCGACATCGCTACCGGCGATGCCGACCACTTCTACTGGCGGGTCATGAGCCAGTTCGTCGAGATGATCGAGACCGGCGCGCAGCCGCTCACCAACGAGCAGATGCTCGAGATCATCCGCGCCCTGTGCCTTGCCAAGAAGTCGAAGGCTCTGGGCACAGGCGAGGTCATCTCCCTGTAGGAGGATTCCCGGGTGCCACGCTCAAACTCGTTTGGGCGTGCGAATAGGACCAAGCCCACCGGCCACGGGACACGCCCAAACGAGTTTGAGCGTGGCACCCACGGCCCTGAGGGATGGACAGGAGAATGCCGGTGTACAGGAGTTGCTGTCTGGGCTGCGGGCCGCGGGCGAAGGGCCACGCGGCGGCCTACCAGCACGTGACGAAGGCGACGCTCGCGGCCGTGTGCGACCTGGATGAGGAGCGGCTGGCGAGCTTCGCCGACGCGTTCGCCGTGCCGCGCCGCTACACCGACGCGCGCGAGATGCTCGAGAAGGAGCAGCCCCGGCTCCTCCACGTGGTGACCCAGCCGACGCAGCGGCTGGAGTTCCTCGAGCTCGCCGCCGAGTGTGGCGTGCCCGCGGTGCTGGTGGAGAAGCCGCTGTGCCTCGACGCCGAGGACTTCCTGGCGATCGAGGCCTTCGGCGCGAGCCACGGCCTGAAGATCTGCGTCAACCACCAGCTCCGCTATCACCCCAGGACGCTCGAGCTGCTGGCGCTGGTGCGGGGCGGCGCGATCGGCGAGGTGCGGCTCATCGACGGCTCCGCCCGCTACCCGCTCGCCGGGCAGGGCACCCACGTGCTCAACCTGATGCTGGCCTACGCCGCCGCGCGGCCCAAGCGCGTCTTCGGCCAGGCCAGCGGCTTCCGCTGCGGGATCCCGTCGCACCCGTGCCCCGACTCGGCGGTCGGCGAGATCATCTTCGACACCGAGGCCCATGGGATTCTCGCCTGCGGCGACAACGCGCCCGTCGTCCACGACCCCAACGTGAGCTGGATGCACAAGCGCGTCGCCGTCTACGGCACCGAGGGCTTTATCCACTGGACGATGAGCTCCTGGGAGCTGTGCACGCCCGAGCGCGGCTACCAGCGCGGCGAGAAGTCCTACGCCGACGAGGACGTCCTCGGCCAGGCGGCCATGACCGACGCCATCTTCACCTGGCTCGACGGCGGCGAGCCCCACGCCAATCGCCTCGAGGTCTCGCTCGCCGAGTGCAACACCGTGCTCGGCCTCTACGCCAGCGCCCTGGCGAGAACGGTCGTCGAGCTGCCGTTCGCCCCTGAAGGGAGCTACCTGGCGGAGTTCGGGAAGGTGCTCTAGCAGCCAACCGCTTCAGCCTCTGCGGGGGCCGAGCGAACAGGAAGGAGACGTGGCGTGTTCAAGAGCTGCTTGCTGGGATGTGGGGGCCGCGCCCGCGGCCACGCCGACGCCTATCGCTTCGTGACGAAGGGACGGCTGGAAGCCGCCTGCGACATGAACGAGGAGCGGCTGCACCCGTTCGTCGAGAAGTGGGAGATCCCCCGCGGCTACACCGACGTCCACAAGATGCTCGAGACGGAGAAGCCCGACCTGCTCCACGTCGTCACCCAGCCGCAGCTCCGGGTCGAGCTGCTCACCATCGCGTCCGAGCACGGGGTGCCGGCCGTGCTGGTCGAGAAGCCTCTGTGCCTCGACGCCGAGGACTTCAACGCCATCGCCGCGCTCGCCGAGACGACCCAGACGCGCATCTGCGTCAACCACCAGCTCCGCTTCCACCCGCAGACGCTCGAGTTCCTCGACGTCGTCCGCAGCGGGGCGATCGGCGACATCCGGCTGATCGACGCGAGCGCGCGGCTCGGCCAGGCCGGCCAGGGCACCCACATCCTCAACCTCATCCTCGCCTATGCCGGCGCGCGGCCCACGCGCATCCTCGCCCAGGTGAGCGGCGGCACCAAGTGGCTGCCCGGCAACCACCCCTGCCCCGACGAGTCGGTGGCCGAGATCCTCTTCGACAATGGCGTCCGCGCCGTCTTCTCGTGCGGGCAGAACGCCCCGGTCTGCGGCGACCCGGACCGCGACCACATGCACAAGCGCATCGCCGTCTACGGCACCAGGGGCTTCGTCCACTGGATGATGAACGCCTGGGAGCTCTCGACGCCCGAGGGCGGCTACGGACGCGGCGAGAAGAGCTACGGCGAGGAGGACCTGCGCGGCCAGGCGGCCATGACCGATGCGATCTTCGACTGGCTCGGCGGCGGCGAGCCGCACCCGAACCGCCTGGAGATCTCGCTGGCCGAGAGCAACACCGTGCTCGGCCTCTACCAGAGCGCGCTCGGCCACAGGCCGGTCGAGCTGCCGTTCGTGCCGCGGCAGAGCCTGCTCGCGGGCCTCCGCGCGCGCCTCTGACGAGCGGGCGCGCGGGACGGCGCGACAGGCGACGGCTCCCTGTCGGGGGGGGGAGGCGGAAGGGGACCGCGCAGGCCGCGCGGCCCCCTCGTCCGTTGGGCGGTACGCGCTCAGTACCGCGGGCGCGAGGGCCTGTCGCCGCGTGGCCGGGCCACGTTGACGGTCAGCCTCCTGCCACCGCAATCGCTGCCGTTGAGAGCGTCGATGGCCTGCTGCGCCTCGTCGTCGTTGGACATTTCGACGAAGCCGAACCCTCGCGAACGGCCGGTGTCGCGGTCCATGATCACCTTGGCGGACTGGACCTCGCCGTAGGGCTCGAAGAGCGTTTGGAGCTCGGCGTCGCCCGTCGTGTAGGGCAGGTTGCCCACGTAGATATTGGTCGCCATCGTCTCCAGGACCTTGTCGATGCAGCCGGTGTAAGGCGATTGCTGGCCGGTCGCGTCGCCGCGCCGCCGTCGGCGCGCAGGCGTGCGACGTCGTGTGCGAGCCTGGACGACCTCCTCTCGGATAGGGCTCGCCACCCACCCTCGGCCCAGGCCGGGGCTGCATCTGGTCCTCGCGCGGCGTGTGCCGCGCGCCGTCGTCTTCCCACCTGCATCTCTTCTGTCGGAGGCGTGCCCGCCGAACGGCGGACGGCATATCCCGCCGAGAAAGTGAGGCAGAAGCGGAAGGCCAGGATGGGTCTTGTAGCCCGTCGAATCCCCAAAAGCGGAAGCGAACTCAGCGGCGCGCCCACGGCGCGCCGTTCCGAGATTATAGGGCCCCGCCACCGGCCGAGTCAAGCGAAATCTCTCCGACCGGCGGCTCCAGGCCGCGCCGCCGCCCGCAGGGCGCGCGCCCTACCAGTGGTGGATCATGTGCCCGTGGCTCGGGAACCAGATGACGTCCACGACGAAGCCCACGACGATGCCGACGACGTAGCCGAGCAGCATGCCGAGGAAGAAGGGCCGCGCCTTGCGGAAGAGCTGGATCCCGCCGACCCTCAGGAGAATCAGCTTGATCAGCCACGTCAGGAAGATCGTGAAGGCGCACGACGAGATCGCCCAGCCGCCCGCGAAGCACAGGCCGATCGGGTGCAGCGGCCACCACGCGAGCCGGTACTTCAGGAAGCTGAGCGCCAGCATGACGGCCGCCCCGACGCCCAGGTGCATCATCCGGTACCAGTCGGTGCCCTCGGGGTTGCGGATCTTCCGGACGTACTGGCTGAAGAAGGCGATGTTCCCGCCCTTGATCTCCCAGCAGCCGGTGGTCGCGCCGCCTTTGCGATAGCAGATCCACAGCGTGAGGAAGAGCGCGACGCCGAAGGCGGCCAGGGCCGACAGCGCCGTCGCCCACGTGATCACCCGAGGCCGCCCGCGCAGCTCGCCGCCCAGGCGATGGGTGTGCAGCATCGCCGTGGACAGCACCGGCTTGTTGTCGCACCAGATGGCGAAGGTCGAGCACATCGCGATGAGCCCCGCCGGGCCGATGAACGTTGGGCCCAGGGTGTAGGCGCAGAACGTGTGCGGCGTGATGGGCGCCCGCACGTAGATGAGCCCGCACTGCGCCACGATCTTCCCGACGCCCACATACACCGCGACGAAACCCAGGCCGTAGACCCCGATCGTCAGCCACCCCATCCCCAGCCGGTGCAGCCACGCCGCCACCAACACCATGCCCGTGAGCAGCCCGATGACCGCGCTGCGGTAGCTGATCGCCTCGCGCGAGTCGTCCACCTCGCACCCCGGATCGATGGCCTTGCGCACCACGTCGCGCAAGTGCCCCCGAGCCATCCACAGGCCCAGCGCGACGAACACGAGAAACGCGCCCTGCTCCTGCCACGTGATGATCGGCGACATGCCGCTCCACATGTCCCCGCGGCCGATCGTCCACCCCATCCGGTTCTGCACCCCCGCCTGGACGATCGCCAGGGCGTGGAAGAACCACACGCTGAAGAGCACCTCGAGCGGCGTGAGGAACGCGAAGCCCATGACGAACAGGTTGACCTTCGTGCGCAGGTGGGGGAAGCCGCGCGCGATCTGCACGTTGTGCGCGCCGTGGAAGATCGGGATCTGCGGGAAGTCGAGCTTGAAGAAGCTGATGATGTTCCACAGCGTCGCGAGCAGCGGGATGAGGAAGCCGACCCAGAACACCCGGCTGGTCATGAACGCGGGCAGCCGGCCCCTCCCCGGCTCCACCATCGCGAGCGGCACCCGCGCCAGCGGGAAGGCCAGCCGCTCGCGCTCGACCCACTGCTTGCGCAGGATCACCGTCCCGCAGAACGTCGCCAGCCCCAGGCCCACCAGCAGCAGCGCCCACCAGAACAGCGGCAGCACCCACACCTGCCACGGGAACGTCTCGCCCGCCGGCATCCCCTGGAAGAACCACTCCATCACCCCGCCGTCGTCGGGCGGGAAAGCCCACCGAGGCAGATGGGGCAGCAGCACCTCGCGCCACTGGTTCTCCGGCGACGCGAAGTAGTACGGCGTGGCCATCACCGACGGGATGAACCCCACCATCGACAGCGTGGGGAACACCGAGCCGATCAGCGTCATCGCAAAGACGACGATCAGCTCCTCACGCGTGAACGCCGCCCCAGGCGCCACCCACCGCGCCACCCACCCCACCAGCGGCACGACGAGCATCATGAACACCGCGAAGGGCGCCATCGCCGCCATCGGCATGTAGCCGAAGGTCAGCCGCGACGACACAAACTCGTAGTCGGAGGCGAACACATAGAGGTTCACCACCACGGCCATCGCGAGCCCCACCAGCAGCGCCAGCCACCAGCGCGGCCTCCGCTCGCGCTCGAGTCCTCGTGCGACCTCGGACACACAGAGCCCTCTCATCAGGAGGCGCGCGCGGCCGGCCCACTCGGGCCGCCCGCGTCACGACGCTACTGCATTCTACCGGACCGACCCCCGAGCCGTCGAGCCCGCGCGCCGGCGCCAGCCCGGCCGGAGTTCGCGACCCACCGCCTGCCGGCCGTCCCCCCAGCCCATGGTCGGGCCAGTCCCCGCTGGGGACGCCCGGTATTCTTGCTTATCCGGATATCCGGATATCCGGATAGGCCGATACGCTGCGGCCCGAGATCGCGGGGGCCCCGCATGCTCCTCCTCTCGTGTTCGTCCAGCCTGCCCTGAGCGAAGCGGAGGGGCGCGCTCGGCCTCGGCGGCGCTTGCCCAGGGTCCAGCGCTTCGACGCGAAGCACCCGATGAGCAGACCTGCTGAAGCTCCCATGGGGACGAGGCGAGCCACGGGCCAACCTGCCTGCCCATCGAGGGTCCGTTCAGGGACGACGAGAACAATGGGGAAGCAAACGCCGCGAATCCGGGTCGCACTCAAGCAGATGAACAGGCTTGACGCCATCGGGCCTTCCCTCTATCCTGCACGTGGGATCGTTCCTGCTCACGGAAGGGAGAGTACTCGATGGACACGAGGATGGCCGCTCGGCTCATGCGCGCCTTCGGCGACCCGACGCGCCTGCGCATCCTTGCGCTGTTGTCGCGCCGGCCTACCAGTGTCGGCGAGCTGGCCCAGATCCTCCGCCGCCGTCAGCCTGCCATCACCCGCCATCTGATCTACCTGTATGAGCGCGGCTTCGTCGGTTCCGAACAGCAGGGACCTTACGCCATCTACCGCCTCATCCGTCCCGCCGACCCGCTGCCCCGCCAAGTGCTGGCCAAGCTGTTGCAGTGCCTGGAGTCGATGAGCGAAGTCGCCGCCGACCGCGCCAGGGCGAAGCAGATCCGCGTCCGTCTCTGAGCCGAGCCGCGAGCTTGTGGCAGCGTGGCTGAGCGGAGGGGAGGAGTTGTTGGCGACTGCATATTCGCATATCCGGATATCCGGATATGCGAATGGGACAACACGCCGCCACGCCCGACGCAACCCCAAGGCGTGCTCGCGCTGAGAGGAGGACGGTGGGACGATGGGAGCGACCGTCCCGCGACGAGCAGGCGCGCTCGTGGCGGGGGGTCACCAGTGATGGATCATGTGGCCGTGGGAGGGGAACCACAGGACGTCCACGAGGAACGACATGCCGACCCCGAGCGCGTAGCCGAGCAGGAGCCCGAGGAAGAAAGGCCGCGACTTGCGGAACAGGGTGATCCCGCCAACCTTCAGGATGATGGTCTTGATGAGCCAGGTGAGGAAGAGGGTGAAGGCGCAGTTGCGGATCACCTCGCCGCCGCCGATGCAGAAGCCGATGGGGTGGAGCGGCCACCAGGCGAAGCGGTACTTCAGGAAGCTGAGCACGACCATGACCGCCGCGCCGATGCCCATGTAGAGCAGCCGCGTCCAGTCCGGGCCCGCCGGGTTGCGGATCTTGCGGACGAAGCGGTCGAAGAACATGATGTTGCCGCCGCGGATCTCCCAGCACCCCGTGGTGGCGCCGCCCTTGGTGTAGCAGATGTGGAGCGTGAGGTAGAGCGCGAGTGCGAAGGCGGCGACGCACGTGAGCGCGGTGGCCAGGGGCAGGATCCGCGCGCGCCGGCCCAGCTCGCCGCCGATGCGGTGGTTGTGCATCAGGGTCGTCGCCAGGATGGGCTTGTTGTCGCACCAGATGGCGAAGGTGGATGCTATGGCGATGAGCCCCGCCGGCCCGATCAGCCCCGAGCCCAGCGTGTAGGCCGCGAACGTGTGCGGCGGCACGGGGTTGCGCACGTAGGGCAGCCCGCACTGAGCCACGATCTTCGTGATGCCGACGTACACCGCCACGAACCCCACGCCGTAGAAGACCAGCGCCGTCCACCCCATCCCCAGCCGGCGCAGCCAGCACGCCACCAGCACGACCCCGACCACCAGGCCCACCACCGCCGTGCGGTAGCGCAGAGGCTCGTCGGAGTCGTCCACCCCCTCCCACCGCGGATTCCACGCCTTGCGCACCACGTCGCGCAGGTGGCGCCGCGCCATCCACAGGCTCAGGCCCACGAACACCAGGAACGCGCCCTGGTCCTGCCACGCCGTCATCGGCGACAGCCCGTTCCAGATCCCCCACGGCAGCGTCAGCCCCAGGCGGTTCATCGTCCCCACCTGCACGATCGCCACCGCGTGGAAGAACCACACGCTGAAGAGCACCTCCAGCGGCGTGAGGTACGCGAACCCCATCACCAGCAGGTTCACCTTCGTGCGGAGCCCCGGGAACCCCGGCGCGATCGGCACGTAGTGGTGGCCGTGGAAGAGCGGCAGGGTGGGGAACGTGGGGTCGAAGAAGTTGATGACGTTCCACGCCGTGGCGAACAGGGGGATGCCGGCGCCGATCCAGAAGACCCTGCTGTGCATGAACGCGGGCAGCCTGCCCTTCCCCGGCTCGACCATCTCGAGCGGCACCTGGGCGAGCGGGAAGGCGAGGCGCTCGCGCTCGACCCATTGCCGCCGCAGGATCACCGTGCCGCAGAAGGTCGCCGTCGCGAGCCCCGCGAGGGCCATGGCCCACCACGCGAGGGGCAGGACCCAGACGGCCCAGGGCAACGCCTCGCCCTCGGGCATCCCCTGGAAGAACCACTCCATCACCCCGCCCTCGTTGGGCGGGAAGGCCCACTTCGGCAGGTGGGGCAGCAGCAGGCTCGCCCATTGGTTCTCCGGCGTCGCGAAGTAGTAGGGCGTGGCGAGCATCGAGGGGAT
>CBFDBL010000148.1:0-10612 GCA_965603035.1 uncultured bacterium | reverse complement strand
CTGGGTCGTCTTCCACAGGACGTGGAGGCTGCTGTCGAGGCTGAAATCGACGATGGCGCTGCCGGTGTCGTCGGTGACGAAGAAGTCGAAGATGAGGTAGCCGTCATCCTCCCACCAGCGCCCGAGATTGCCGAGCTGCTCGTTGGCCCAGGGGTCGATGTCGGGCTTGCCGTTGAGCTTGACCTGGTAGGCGAAGTTGGGCTTGAGCCCATGGGCCTCGAGGTGGGCGACGAAGGTGGTGTCGACCTGGTTGTAGGTCAGCGTCACCGACGCTTGGCTGTAGTTGTACTCCTGCCCGCCGCCGGGGAGCCTGGCCGTCGCGTAGAGGTTGGCATCGGCATCGCGCCAGCGCAGCTTGGCGTCGTCCCAGTGCACGTCTGTGAGTTGCACTTCCGTCGTGCCCTGCGCCGCGGCGACCCCGCCGAGCGCCAGCGCCAGTGCGACCACGCAGACCGCCGTCAGCCGGACTCTCGCTGCCATCACTCTCTCCTGTTCAACACGGATCGCGGGGGTAGACACTCACCGTCCTCCCACGGGCGGACCAACCAACCCTCGCAGCATATTGTACGATGCAACCCCCACGCAAGTCAAGGGGGATTCTGGAACTGTGGACCGGCCGACGGCGCGGCGTTCCGCTTCACCTGGCGGGGGGCCAGCGGAGGGCGAGGGTGGGCCACTGGTCGCGGGGGCAGAGCAGGATGAGGATGCGGTCGCCGCGGGAGCGGTCGTAGCCCATGGCACGCTTGGCCATGGACCGGTAGACGCTCGTGGTGCCGCGCGAGATCTGCGGCGGGGGCGTGCGGAAGCCGGCGTCGCGGAGGCCGGGGAAGTCGTCGAGGCCCATGCCGCGGTCGGGCTCGGCGTAGCGCTCGGCGTGGTGGACGAGGATGCAGGCCCACCGCGCGTCGCCGTGCTGGCGGACCGCGACGCGGACGTTGCCCGGCCGGGCGGGACGCTCGACGGAGCGGGCGACCTCGCCGGCGAGGCCCTCGTCGGAGAAGGCCATGGGCTCAGGCTTGGGGGCGGCAGGCTCGGGCGGGCCGACCGTGGCGGCACGGGCCGCCGTCGAGGGAGACGGCAACCGGCCCACGGCCGCCGCGTCCTCCTGGCGGCCGAACTGGGCGACGAGCAGCATCCCCGCCACCGCGGTCAGGGCCACGACGGCGATGGCGGCGACGACGACTTCGCGTCTCACGGCGCGCTGCCCCTGCGTGTGCGCCCCCCCTGATGGCCTCAGTGCGTCGCCTGGGCGGAGCTGTCGCCGCCGAGGATGTAGTCCTGGCCGCCGACGCTGACGCGATCCACGGTGAACGTCAATGTCCCGCTGCTGCGGATCCAGCCCGTGCGCCAGTCGTCCGAGCCGCCGGTGTCGGTCGTGCCGGAGACGTTGCCGCTGTAGACGCCGCTCCAGTGCCCCTCGACCGTGGCCCCGACGATGGGCGCATCGGACAGGTCCTTGACGGTGACGGTCGCGGTGCAGCGCCACCACTTCCAGAAGGAGCCGATCTCCATGTCGATGGCGAGCACGGCGGTCGGCGCGGACGGGCTGACCGTGATGGCGACGGTGGCGGGCGCCGACTGGGCCGCGCCGTCGCTGGCGCGGTAGGTGAAGCTGTCGGCGCCGCTGAAGCCCTGGTCGGGCGTGTAGGTGAACGAGCCGTCGGCATTGAGGGTCAGCGAGCCGTGGGTCGGGTTGCTGACGAGGACGGCGGTGAGGGCGTCGCCATCGGCGTCGCTGTCGTTGCCGAGCACGCCGGGCGCGGGCACGGCGAGGGCGTCGTCCTGGTCCACTGCGTAGGCGTCGTCGGCCGCGGCGGGCGCATCGTTGACGGCGGCGACGGTGATGGAGACGGTGGCGACGTTGCTGTCGGCCTGCCCGTCGTTGGCCTTGAAGGTGAAGCTGTCGCCGCCGTGGTAGTTGGCGTCGGGGGTGTAGGCAAGGTCGGGAGCATCGCCCGTCAGGGCGCCGTGCTGCGGGTCGGCGACGACGGCGTAGGTGAGGGGGTTGCCGTCGGGGTCGGTCGCGGTGAGGATGACGGCGGCGGGGGTGTCCTCGGCGGTGGTGACCTCCTCGTCGTCGGCGACGGGCGGGTGGTTGACCTCGGTGACGGTGACGTGGACGAGTGCGACGTCGGTCGCGCCGTGGGTGTCGCGAATGGTGTAGGCGAAGCTGTCGCTGCCGGTGAAGCCTGGGTCGGGGGTGTAGGTGATCGTGCCGTCGGGGTTGATGGCGGCCGTGCCGTCGGAGGGGATGCCGACGTCGAGCACGGTGAGGTCGTCGCCGTCGGCATCGGTGTCGTTGGTGAGCACGGCGACGATCACAGGCAGGTCCTCTTGCGTGGTCGCCTCGTCGTTGACGGCGGCGGGCGGGTCGTTGACGGGCGCGACGCCGATGGTGACGGTGGCGACGCTGCTGGGGTCGGCGCCGTCGTGGGCCGTGTAGGTGAAGGTGTCGGTGCCGTTGAAGTCCGCGCTGGGCGTGTAGGTGAAGGAGCCGTCGGGATTGAGATCGAGGATGCCGCTGCTCGGCGCGACGTCGAGCAGGGCCGACAGGGTGTCGCCTTCGGTGTCGGAGTCGTTGGCGAGCACGCCAGGGGCGGTGGCGGCCAGCGGCGTATCCTCGTCGGTGGCGTAGGCGTCGTCGGTGGCGACGGGCGCGTCGTTGACGGACGCGACGGCGATGGAGACGGTGGCCTGGGCGCTGTCTGTCGTGCCGTCGTTGGCGACGAAGGCGAAGCTGTCGGCGCCGTGGAAGTCGGGGTCGGGGGCATAGGTGAGGCTCGGCTCCGAGCCGCCGAGCGAGCCGTGGAGGGGGCCGCTGGTGACGGTGAAGGTCAGCGGGTCGTTGTCGGCGTCGCTGCCGGTGAGGGTGATGCCGAGGGCTGTATCCTCGCTGGTGCCGAGGCTCTGGTCGTCGGCGACGGGCGCGTCGTTGACAGGGCTGACCGTGACCGTCACGGTGGCGATGTTGCTGTCGTCCTTGGTGTCGTTGGCCTTGAAGGTGAAGCTGTCCACACCGTTCCAGTCGGGGTCAGGCGTGTAGGTCACGTCGGGCGGCGTGCCGCTGAGGGAGCCGTTGGACGGGTCGGCGACGATGGCGAAGGTCAGCGGGTCCTCGTCGGCATCGGACGCGGTGAGGGTGATGGTGTCGGTCGGCGTGTCCTCGTCGGTCGTCGCGGCCTGGCTATAGGCGGCGGGCGGGGTGTTGGGCGGCCCGCTGGGCAGGAACCGGAGGGCGACGTCGTCGCGTCCGACGTCGGGCACGGTGACGGTCAGGATGCCGTCGCCGCCGACGGAGGCGGAGCTTGTGTCGTTCGGCGCGAGGTTGGCGGTCCAGGGGTCGTACCACTCGACCGCGTAGGTGCCCGCGGCGAGGCCGCAGACGGTCAGGGTCTTGCCGTCGATGAGGCCGGCGGGGTTCTGGAGCCAGGCGTATCCGCGGTCGGGGTCGGTCACCTTCATGCCCCAGCCGCGGCAGCCGCCGGAGACGCTCACCGTCGCGGGCGCCAGGCTCGGGTCGCCGAGGTAGTCGATGGCGTTCATGAACTGGGCGAGGTACTGGAGCTGCGCGCGCATGGCGTCGCCGACCTCGGGGTCGGTGAGCATGGGCCAGCCGCCGCCGTCGCACCACACGAGCGGGCTCATGGCGGCCCCTGCGGCGGCGCCGGCCCACAGGCCGTTGTGCAGGTGGGTCGGCTGGCTGGCGCCGTTGACCGTGTCGCCGCCCCACTCGGCGTGGAAGCAGGGCTTGCCCGACGCCCGCATGTTCGCGTCGGGGTCGGCGCTGGTCTCGTTGGCGATGGTCAGGGCCACGCCGACGTCGTCGCGGGCGCTGCGGTAGGAGTCGGCGGCGCGCAGGTCGAAGCTGCCGGTCCAGGCGTTCCAGTCGTCGGACGTGATGGTCGGCCAGGTGTCGGTCTTGGTGAAGGTGATGGGATACTGGCCGGCGTCGTTGGTCCGGTAGGGGTCGAGGCTGGCGAACAGGTTGCGGACGGCGCTGGTCCAGTCGTTGACCCGCTGGGGGCTGCCGCCCCAGGTCGTGCGGTAGCCGTCGGTGCCGTCCACCTCGCACACGCCGACCCAGCCGGCGATGGCCCGGCTGTAGCCCCAGCGGGCGACGAGGTAGCGGTAGAAGTTCTGCTGGTAGCGCCACTGCGGGGTCGAGCCGGTGAGATAGAAGTCGGTGGCGGAGCACAGGGCGTTGTAGGCGCTCTGCCACCAGGAGGGGGCGCCCCACGAGAGATTGTCGCAGAGCTGGTCGTGGGACCAGATGGTGGGCAGGAGGCAGACCTCGGCGGCCTCGGCGCGGGCGACGATGCCGTCCATGGTGGCGCAGGCGTCCTGGGTGTAGTTGCCGATGCCCATCTCGGCGTTCTCGATCGGCGCGCGGGCCGCGCCCCACGACATCTCGGCCCACGGCTGCGCGAGCCAGAAGCTCAGCAGGTTCTCCCCGCCGGCCGCCATGTCCGCCAGGGAGGGCTGCTCGACGTCCCACTGCCAGCCGTTGTTGTGGCCGACGGCGAAGACCGCCTCGCCGCTCGTGTAGCGAATGACCTGGCCGTCGATGCGCGGCCAGCCCTTCAGGCCGGTGTCCACGCACGTGAAGGCGCCGCCCGTCCAGGTGACGGCCGCGGCGACGCTGCTGTCCCGCGCCGACACCGTGAACTCCCAGGCACCGGCCTCGCCGGGGGCGAAGCGGACACGCCACGTCGAGCCGTCGTAGAAGCCTGGGACGGTGACGGGCTCGCCCGGCCCGTCGAAGGTCGCCTGGAGGTCGAGGCCGCCCGTCGCTGGGTCGGGGTCGTAGGGCTTCGGCCAGCTCCCGTCGGCCAGGGTGATCTCGAGCTCGATCTTCGCATACAGCTCGACGGTCGTGCCCGGCTCGGCGATGGTGACGTCGGCGATGCTCAGCGGCGGGGGCGGCGGGGCCGCCGGCTCCTCGAGCACGAGGTAGCCGGCCTGCTCGCTCGTGTGCCTGCGCTCGGTGTCCTTCGCCTGGTCCTCATCGACGGCGAGGCTGAGGCTGGTGGCGCTCACGGGGTCGGCGCCGTAGAGGACGGCCCAGCCGCCGTTGCCGCCGTCCATCCCGCCCTGCGTGGCGATGGCGACGGCGGCCGTGGCGATGCCGCCCAGCGAGTAGGTGTAGGGCGGCGCGTCGTCCATGCCGCGCAGCGCGTCGCTGCCGAGGGCCGCCGTATAGCCCCGACCGTCGAGGGCGCCGCTGCCCGCCTCGACGACGAGGTAGCCTACCGTCTCGTCGCCGCGCGCCGTGTCGGGGTCCTCGCCCACGTGTTTGCCGACGCGCAGCGTGCCGTTCGGGGGGGCGCTGCTTCTCGAGCCGCGGCACCAGAAGGTGGACCAACGGGCGTCGTTGCAGCTCATCACCTGGCCGAGGACGACCGGCTGGGCGTAGCCCTGGCTGTAGCTCTGGGCCTCGCCGTTCCACGAGCCGGACCGGTCGGTCACCGTGGACGTGTACTTGATCGCCTCCATCGCCACGCCGTCGTCGGCGGCCGTGTAGACGCCCTCCTCGACGGCGAGGTAGTGCACGGTCACGCCGGCGACGAGCGCGCCCGTCCCGTCGGCACGCTGCACGCAGAACTCGAAGCCGCTGCCCGCGGCGTTCCGCACCCGCACCACCGACGCCGGGGCCGCGCTCGTGTAGCACGGGCTGCACACCACGACCATGGACGCGTAGCTGCGGTCGAGCACCACCGCCTGCCAGCCGGCGTCGCTGACCGCCGTCCCCGCGCCGAGGCCCACCGCCGAGCTGCCCTCCGCCGGGGCGCCCCACAGGGCCGCCAGGACCCCGACACACAACCCGACCGCCAGCGCGCGCGTACGCATGGACATCCCCTTTCGCCTGGTCTGGTGTGGAGAGCGCCCTCCCGGATGGATGAAGCGGGCCAATCTCCGAGGCTGCCTCGTCACCTCGGCGTGGACTCTACACCTGCGGGGCCGGGGAGTCAACCCCATTCTGCGGCGCGCTGGTGTGGCCGCGGCCGCGCGCCCCACCATGTGGTGTCCCGAGCGGCCCGGCCGCGCGGGGGCGGAGAAAAGCCAGCGGAGCCGTATTTTCTGGCCTTGCAATGGCCGCGGCGTCGTGGTAAGATGCAGCCGTCATCCCCTCAGCCTTCCCCGCGAAATGCTCGCGCGATGCTTCGTTCTCTCGTGGCGTTCCTGTTCCCCCATCGCTGGCTCGGCCAGCTCGCGCAGGCCAGGCGCCTGCTGGCGACCGACGCGGCGCCGCCGCCCGACCTGGGCGCGCGGATCGACCGCTGGCTCGCCTCGCCGGCGTGGGAGGTCCGCAACGCCGCCCTCAAGCTCATCGCCCACGTCCGCGACGAGCGCCGCTACCCGCTGCTCATCGCCCGGCTCACCGACCGCCGCGAGGCGGGCATCGTGCGGCGCAACGCCGCCGAGGCCCTCGCGCGGGTCGGCCTCGACACCGACGCGGCCCGCACCGCGCTCCGCAAGGCGCTCGACGACCCCTACTGGGAGGTCCGCACCGAGGCGGGACGCGCGCTCGCCGCGCTCTTCCCGCCCGACGAGTCGCTCGAGCGCGACCTGCTCGCCTGCCTCTACGGACACCAGGGCAACGGCCGACGAGCCCTCGCCGAGGACAACTTCGAGGTCCGCATGGCCATCGCCGAGGCGCTCGGCCACCTCGGCGTCAGCGCCGAGGCCTTCGACGCACTCGCCCGGCTCGCACGCGACGACAGCTGGCCGGTCCGCAGCCAGGCCGCCGTCGCCATCAGCCACTTCGCCGCCAGGCACGCACACTTCCTCGACCGCGCCCGCACCATCCTCCTCGACATCGACCGCCAGAGCGAGGGCGCCCTCTCCTACTTCGTCCACCGCGACGTCCTCAGCAGCGCCCTACGCGCCGTCCACAGGGGGCAGGGGGCCGCGCGGCCCGACGAGCTCCACGGACTCTACCTCAACCCCAGGGCCGGATGGAACCACGTGAGGAAGTGAGGGCCCCTGTGACGCGACCCCGAACCGGACATCGCCGAACCCCCACTGCCACGGGCTGACTGATGCTCTACCACCTGCGCCACCTCGAGGCCCTCTTCGGGCCCTTCCGCCTCTTCCGCTACCTCAGCTTCCGTTCCATCGGTGCCGTGGTCACCGCGTTCATCGTCAGCCTGGTGCTCGGGCCGCTGCTGATCCGGGCGCTCAAGTGGTACGGGGCGCGGGACAAGGGTCGGGACTTCGGCGGGCTGAACGTGGTGAGCAAGGAAGGCACGCCGACGATGGGCGGCCTGCTGCTGCTGGGCGGTCTGTTCGCGGCGTGCCTGCTGTGGTGCGACCTGTCGAGCCAGCACGTGCGGATCGTGCTGGCGGCGGCGCTCTACTTCGGGGCGATCGGCGCGCTCGACGACGTGCTGAAGATCCGGCGCGGCTCCAACGAGCGGGGCCTGTCGCGGACGTGGAAGTACGCCTCGCAGATCGCCTTCGGCGCGCTCGTCGGCGTCCTGTTCATCTCCGAGTCCTTCTCGCCCTACGAGCCGGACATCGCGCGCACCCTCACCGTGCCGATCTGGAAGCACGGCGTCTACTTCGGCTGGTGGTACATGGGGCTCGTCGTCGTGTTCATGGTCCTGTCGTCGAACTCGGTGAACATCACCGACGGGCTCGACGGGCTGGCGATCGTGCCGGCCATGCTCGTGGCCGCCGTGCTCGGCGTGTTCGCCTACGTCGTGGGCACGCAGGACGTGGCGCGGATGCTGAACTTCGGCTACCTCCCCGGCAGCGACGAGCTCACCGTCTTCTGCTGCGCGCTCGTCGGCGCCGGCGCCGGCTTCCTGTGGTTCAACTCCCACCCCGCCAGCGTCTTCATGGGCGACACCGGCTCGCTCGCCCTCGGCGGCATCCTCGGCACCCTCGCGCTGCTGACCAAGCAGGAGGTCGTCTTCTTCATCGCCGGCGGCATCTTCGTCGTCGAGGCAGGCAGCAGCTTCATCCAGGACTACATCGGCCTGAAGCTGCTGGGCCGCCGGCTGTTCTTCCGCGCCCCCTACCACCACAGCCTGATGCACCAGGGCTACAGCGAGACGAAGGTCACCACGCGGTTCTGGATCCTCTCGGTCGTCTTCGCCGCCATGGCGCTCGCCACCCTCAAGCTCCGCTGACCGCTCGCCGCGGTCGCGCGCCCGGCGGCCCTTCGGCTATAATGTGTGGCGCGGCCGGGGCGGGCCGGCACGCGTGGAAAGGACGGCTGCGACCGTGATGCGATCGACCCTCGGCAACCGGCCATGTGGCATCGTCTTCTCGCTCGCCCTCGCGGCGGGGCTGGCCGTCGGCGGCGGGCCGCCGCCAGGGCCCCCCGACGTGCGCGCGGTGGTCCGCCAGCGCGGGAAGGCGGTCGTCAAGATCGAGACCCGCGAGTACTTCATCCCAGGCCTGCTGCGGCGGGTGGGCAGGGTGCTCAACCCCTTCCCGCTGCGGAGCACCCTCGCCGACGCCGCGTCGCTCGCCTTCTTCCTGCCCTCGGGCGCGTTCCACCGGCTTCGCAGGCACATTGGCTCGGGCGTCGTCATCGAGCCCGACGGCCACCTGCTCACCAACCACCACGTGGTCCGCGGCGCCGACCACATCACGGTCCGGCTTACCGACGCGGCCGAGGTCCGGCGCCAGTTCCGCGGCCGGGTCGTCGGCGCCGATCGCCTGAGCGACGTGGCCCTCGTCAAGATCGACCCCGCCGAGGCCCGCCTCGTCGTCGCGCCGCTCGGCGACTCCGACGCCCTCGAGCTCGGCGACTGGGTCATCGCCATCGGCCAGCCGCTCAACCTCACCGGCACCGTGACCGTCGGCGTCGTCAGCGGACGCCACCGCCAGCTCGACTCCGCCGAGCTCGAGGACTACATCCAGACCGACGCTGCCGTCAACCCCGGCAACAGCGGCGGCCCCATCCTCGATGCCCAGGGGCGCGTCGTCGGACTCGTCACCCTCGGCATCTTCCCCGCCGACAACATCGGCTTCGCCGTCCCCACCGCCCTCATCGCCCCCTTCCTCGACGACCTCAAGGCCGACGGACGCCCGCGGCGCGGATACCTCGGGCTCTCGGTCGAGGACATCACCCCCCACCTCGCCAAGCGCAGGGCGCTCGACCGCGACAGCGGCGTGCTCGTCACCCGCATCCGAGCCTTCTCCCCCGCGGGCAAGGCCGGCTTCCACCGCGGCGACGTCGTCGTCTCCATCGACGGCCGCACCGTGGCCAAGGCCCGCGACGTCCAGATGCTCGTCCTGCGCACCAAGCCGGGGAGCACCGTCCCCGTCGTCGTCCGCCGAAAGGGAAAGCTCCACACCCTCCACCCCACGCTCCGCGAGCGCCGCAAGCCCTTCCGCATCTTCTAGAGCGCCGTGGCGGGGGCCGTACCGTGAGCAGGCACTGGACCGCCGACCCGCGTGCCCACCTCGCCCTCCTGCTCGTCCCCTTCGCGCTCGCCGCCGCCGCCGTGCAGGCCCACTGCGTGGACCTGCTGTCGTCGGACGGCGAGTGCTACCTGCGGATCGCGCGCTACTACGCGGCGGGCGACGTGCGCCACGCGGTCTTCGGCCACTGGTCGCCGCTGGGCGCGTGGGCGAGCGTGCCGCTGGTCGCCGCGGGCGTGGCGCCGCGGGTCGCCATGCGGCTGTGGATCGGCATCTGGGGCGCGCTGGCCGTCGTCGGGGTGTGGCGGCTCGCCGCGCCGTTCGAGCTGGGCGGGTGGCCTCGCGCGGCGGCGACGGGCTGCGCGGCCCTGATGGTCGCCGAGTTCTCGGCCGACCATCGGGTGGACCTGCTGGTCGCGGCGCTGCTGCTGCTCTACCTCGACGCGGCGATGGACGAGCGGCTGCTGTCGTCGCGGTGGCGGCCGCTCGCGGTCGGGCTGCTCGGGGCGCTGGCGTACCTGGCGAAGCAGTACGCGCTGCCGTTCTTCCTCGTGCACTTCACGCTGATGGTCGTGCTGCGCGCGTGGGCCGAGGGCGGCGGCGGGCAGTCGGCAGAGGCTGCGGGGAGCCGCGCCGGGCGGCCGTGGCGCGCGCTGCGTGCGTGGGTGACGGGGCTCGGCGCGTTCGCGGTGGCGGCGGCGCCGTGGGTGGGGGTGCTGAGCGGGAAGTACGGGCGGCTGACCTTCGGCACAGCGGGCCGCACGACCTACGCGCGGTACGGGCCGGCGACGGGCGGCAGGCGCCCTGGCGCGCCCGTCGGGCTGCGGCGCCCGCCGGCCGACGCCTACAACGTGTGGCAGGACGCGACGCTCGACGCGACGGGGCCGGGGCGCGCCGCCGCGCCGCGCCTGTGGAGCCGTGAGGGGCTGGCGCGGCAGATGCGGTTCGCGTGGGGGAACCTGGGCGCGATCGTGCGGCACCTGGCGTCGGCCGACGAGTTCCGGCTCGGGCTTGCGTCGCTGGTGCTCGCGCCTGTGGCTGCGGCGCTGAGCTGGCGGCGGCGTGCGGCGGCGCTGCGCTACGTGGCCGCGGCAGCGACGGTCATTGTCTTCTGCGGCGGCTACGCGCTCGTCTTCGCGGGGGACCGGCGCTTCTTCTGGTTCCCCCTGCTCGTGCTGGTGGTGCTGGCGTTCCGGCTGGTGGGGGTGGCGCCGCGGTTGCTGCGGGGGCGTCG
>CBFDBL010000147.1:0-10619 GCA_965603035.1 uncultured bacterium | reverse complement strand
CCAGTCGTAGAGGCCGAAGAGGGCGCCGATGGCCACGTCGTCCACGCCGGCCTCCTGGGCGCGGTGGAGGGCGTAGAGCCGCCAGGCGTAGTGGGCCTTGATGCCGCGCGGGTGCACGCGGGCGTAGGTGGCGTGGTGGTAGGTCTCCTGGAAGACCTGGTAGGTGCCGATGCCGATCTCCTTGAGCAGCCGGAGCTGGTCGATGGTCATGGGAGCGGCGTTGATGTTGACGCGGCGGATCTCGCCGTGGCCGACCTTGGTGTCGTAGATGGTGCGGATGGTGTCGGCGATGTAGTCGGCGTCGGAGCGCGGGTGCTCGCCGTAGACGACGATGAGCCGCTTGTGTCCCGTGGCGACGAGGGCCTCGGTCTCGCGGCGGACCTCGTCGAGGGTGAGGCGCCGCCGGCGCTCGGCGGTGTTCTCGCGGCGGAAGGCGCAGTAGAGGCAGGAGTTGACGCACAGGTTGCTGCAATAGAGCGGGGCGAAGGTGACGATGCGGGGGCCGTAGACGCGCTGCTTGATCTCGCGGGCGGTCTCGAAGATCTCCTGCCAGAGCGCCTCGTCCTCGACGTTGAGCAGCGCGGCCGTCTCGTGCGGCTCGAGCCGCTCGAGGGCGAGCGAGCGGGCGAGGATGTCGCGGATCTCCTGCGGCTCCGGCGCGCGGTGGGCCTCCAGCAGGCGCTCGATCGCCGCGTCGTCGATGAAGTCGCCGCCGTGGTCGAGGTAGCGGTCGATCTCGTCGTGTCGGATCCTGTCGGCCATCCAGGCGCGGGTGGCGGTCGCTGTGGGGGTCATCGTATCTCCTCCGGGTCTGCGGGGCCTGGCATCGTGCCGAGCGGCGCGGCGTCCCGGGTCTTGTCGTCGGCCGCAACGCCCGCGCGGGCCAGCGCGCGGGCGACGGCCTCGACGAGCTCGACGGGGGTGAACGGCTTGGCCAGGAAGCCTGCGGCCCCCAGCCTGTGGGTGTGGGTGGCGGTCTCGGCGCTGCCGTAGCCGGTGATGATGACCACGGGCAGGTCGGGCCTGTCGCGGTGGAGCGTCTCGAGGATCGTGGCTCCGCTCAGGTCGGGCATCTTGAGGTCGAGCAGGACGGCGTCGGCGTCGCCGTCGCGGGCTCGGCGGAGCCCGTCGCGCGCGTCGGCGGCGACCTCGGCGCGGTAGCCCGCGGCGGCGAGGGCGCGGCGGCAGCCTTCCGCCAGATCCCTCTCGTCGTCGATGATCAGGATGGGCCGGCCCGTGGGCGCCGCGGGCGGCCCGCCGGGCGGGCTCGCGGGGCCGGGGTGGATGGTGGGGGGGCTCATGGCTCGTCCCTCGCTGGGGGCGGCTCGAGCAGGCCCTCGAGGGTGGCGAGCAGCGCGTCGGGTGCGACGGGCTTCTCGAGGAAGGCGTCGGCGCCCATGGCCTGGAGGTCGCCGGGGCCGAGGGGCGCGAAGTCGAGGCCGAGCCGGCTGGCGATGGACGTGACGATGACGACGGGCAGGTCGCGCAGGCGCGGGTCGGCGCGGAGCTGCCTGGAGAAGGAGAAGCCGCTGTCGAGGGCGCACATCATGAGGTCGGTGACGACGAGGTCGGGCCTCTCGGCAGCCATGTGGGCGAGGGCGGCCTGCGGCTCGGCGAAGCGCAGGACCCTGTAGCCGGCGCTCTCGAGGACGCGGGCGTTGATCTCGAGGAAGTCGGGGTCGTCGTCCACGAGGACGATGAGGGGCTCTGGGCGTGCCATCGGGCGGCCTTTCCTCGCTGTTGGGGCCGGTCGGCCGGCGTCGACGCCGGGCTCACTCGGCCGGCAGCCAGATGCGGAACTCGGTTCCCTTCCCCTCCTCGCTGTCCACGGCGATCTCGCCGCAGTGCATCTTCACCACGCCGTAGGCGATCGCGAGGCCCAGCCCCGTGCCCTTGCCCGTCTCCTTGGTGGTGAAGAAGGGGGTGAAGACCCTGTTGAGGTGGCTGCGGGGGATGCCGCAGCCGTCGTCGGCGACGCGGATCTCCACGCCGCGGTCGCGCAGGCGCACGGCGATGCGGACCTCGCCGGGGCCCGCGACGGCGTCGATCGCGTTCTGCACGAGGTTCACGAGCATCTGCTTGATCTGGGAGCCGTCGAGCACCACGATCGGCAGGCCCTCGGGCACGTCGGTGCGGAGCGCGGCGCCGGCGGCGTCGGCGGCGGCGGCCATGATGGCGACCACCTCGTCGACGAGTTGGGCCACGTCGGTCGGCGCCTTCGAGACTCGCGACTGCCTGGCGAAGTCGAGCAGGCCGCGGACGATGGTGCGGCAGCGCTCGGCCTCGCCGACGATCATGCGGATGTCGTCGTGGAGGGGGTCGGCGCTCTGGATCTGCTTGAGCAGCATGTGCGAGTAGAGCAGGACGGTGCCGAGTGGGTTGTTGATCTCGTGCGCGACGCCTGCCGAGAGCTGTCCCATGGAGGCGAGCCGCTCGGCCTGGAGGAGGCGCTGCTGCGCGGATTCGAGATCGGCGTGGGACTGCTGGAGTCGGTCGCAGGTGGCCTCGAGCTCCTCGACGAGGTAGGGGAGGCACATCTCGGCCTCGGCGAGGCCCTGGCAGACGGCGATGGCCTTCTCGCGGCAGGTGGGGTAACCGCAGGCGCCGCAGTTGAGCTGGTCGCCGGGGGCGCGCTTCTTCATGAGCTCGAGCGCCTCGGCGATCTCCTCCTCGGTCGGCTGCCGCAGCTCGAGGTTCTGGCGGGTGAAGCCCCGGCTCAGATCGATGTCCTCGAACTCGGCGAGGGCCTCGGCGAGGTCGCGCTGGGTGGTGTAGCGGCTCTGCTCGCGGACGTAGTCGGCGACGATCTCCTTGCGCGCGAAGACGCTCAGCTCGCTGAGCATCTTCGGCCCGTTGATGCAGCCCTCGCAGAAGAGCACGTCGAGCAGCCGCGCCTGGCTCTTGCCCGCGGCCAGCTCGTTGAGGGCCACCAGCACCCGGTCCTTGCCCTCGGTCACGACGATGTCGTTCTCGACGATATCGGCGCTCAGCCCGGCCGTCCGCAGCAGGCCGCCCGAGATGGGGAAGGTGCGGCCCATGTGGCAGCGCGGGCTGTCGAACCCGCTCTCGGCCAGCGCGTCGGGCGCGATGCCCGACTCGCGGATCATGTCGTCGAGCTCCCGGAACGTCAGCACGCTGTCCACGGTCCCCGCCACGCTGGGGTCGCGGATCTCGTTCTTCTTCGCGATGCACGGCCCGATGAAGACGACGCGCACCGCGTCGCCGTGGCGATGGCGGATGGCCCGCGCCGTGGCGATCATGGGCGACACGATGGGCGCGAGCGCCTCGTGGACCGCGGGCATGTACTTCTCGACGAACGCGACGAGCGCCGGGCACGGCGTGGCGACGACGGTGCGCCCGGCGCGCTGAGCGGCCTTGAACAGCCGGGCGTACTCGCCGCTGATCAGCTCGGCGCCGAAGGCCACCTCCCACACCTCGTCGAAGCCCAGCCGGCGCACCGCCGCCACCAGTTGGCCGGGCCGCGTCGTGTGGAAGGCGGCCGGGAACGAGGGCGCGAGGCAGGCGAACACCCGCTCCCCGCCGTCGAGCAGGCGCCGCACCTGCTCGATGCTGTCCTCGATACGCTTCGCCCTCTGCGCGCACACCTTCACGCAGTTGCCGCACGCGATGCACCGCTCCTCGATGACCATGGCCTGGCCGCCCTCGACCCGGATCGCCTTCGCCGGGCACTCGCGCACGCAGGTGTAGCAGCGGCGGCACTTCTCGGGGATCGTGGAGACGATGGCCATGGGTACCCGCCCTAGATGCGCTCGCGCGCCGTGTAGTGGGTGTGGAGCAGGTGATGGGACCTCTCGCCGAGCGGCTTGCCGAGGAACTCCTCGTAGAGCTGCTGGATCTCGGGGTTGTTGTGGCTCTTGCGGAGGGTCTTGCCCTCGTCCTCGCGGTAGATGGCCTCGATCCTGGCCAGGCGCACGGCGTCGGTCGTCAGCCGCGGCTGGCCGCCGCCGCCGATGCAGCCGCCCGGGCAGGCCATGATCTCGACGAAGTGGTAGCCGCCCTCGCCCGACAGGATGCGCTCGATGACCTTGCGCGCGTTGCCCAGACCGTGCGCCACGGCGACCTTGACGGTCACGCCCTCGAGGAAGGCCCAGTCGGGCAGCGCGCCCTCGATGGTCAGCGCCGCCTCCTTGACGCCCTCGAGGCCCGCGATCGGCGCGACGTGCAGGTTCTCGCACGGCAGCTCCTGCCCCGTGACGATCTCGTAGGCCGTCCGCAGCGCCGCCTCCATCACCCCGCCCGTGTTCGCGAAGATGTCGGCCGCGCCGCTCGAGAGCCCCAGCGGCGCGTCCATCTCGTCGTCGGGCAGCGTGTCGAAGGCGATCCCGGCCTGGTGGACCATCCGGCCCAGCTCCCGCGTCGTCAGCACGGCGTCCACGTCGCGCGCACCGCTGTCGGCCATCTCGGGGCGCTGCGCCTCGTACTTCTTGGCCGTGCAGGGCATCACCGACACCACGTAGATGTCGCCAGGCCCCTTGCCCAGCTTCTCGGCGTAGTAGGTCTTGGCGATGGCGCCGAACATCTGCTGGGGCGACTTGCAGGTCGAGATGTTCGCCAGCAGCTCGGGGTAGAAGGTCTCGACGTACTTGATCCACCCGGGCGAGCAGCTCGTGAACTGCGGGAGCGCGACCTCCTCGCCGTCCACGAGCGCCTTGCGCAGGCGCGCGAGCAGCTCGCTGCCTTCCTCCATGATCGTCAGGTCGGCGGTGAAGTTGGTGTCGAAGACGGCGTCGAAACCGAGTCGGCGGAGCGCCGAGACCATCTTGCCGGTGACAAGGGTGCCCGGGGGATAGCCGAAGCACTCGCCGAGGGCGGCGCGGATGGCGGGTGCGGTCTGCACGACGACGTGCTTGTCGGGGTCGTCGAGCGCGGCCCAGACCTCGTCGATCTGGTCGCGCTCGCTGATGGCGCCGACGGGGCAGGCGGCGGCGCACTGGCCGCACTGCACGCAGGTGACCTCGTCGAGGTCGCAGGCGAAGGCCGGCCCGACCACCGACTCGAAGCCGCGCCCCTGCGGGAACAGCGCGGCCACCCCCTGCACCTCGGCGCACATGGCCACGCAGCGCCGGCACAGGATGCACTTGCCGGTGTCGCGCACGAGGGCCGGGGTGCTGGTGTCGTGCTGCGCCGAGCTCTTCTCGCCGGGGTATCGGATGTCGCGGATGCCGAGCTCGCGTGCGAGGGCCTGGAGCTCGCAGTCGTCGTTGCGGTCGCAGGTCTGGCAGTCGCCTTCGTGGTCGGAGAGCAGGAGCTCGACGACGGTGCGCCGAGCCTGGCGGACCCGTCGGCTGGTGGTGTGGACGGCCATGCCGTCGGTGGCGGGGGTGACGCAGGAGGGGACGAGGGTCTTGGCACCCTCGACCTCGACGAGGCAGACGCGGCAGGCGCCGATGGCCTGCACGCCCTCGAGGTAGCACAGGGTGGGGATGCGGACGCCTGCCTGGCGTGCGGCGTCGAGAACGGTCGCGCCCTCGGGGGCCTCGACCTCGATGCCATCGATCGTCAGTGTCGGCATTCGGGCGGTCTCCTCTCGGGTCAGCTCTCTTCGCGGTAGTCGCAGCGCAGGCAGCGTCGGGCCTCACGCAGCGCGACGCTCTCGCGGAACGGCTTCTCGACCTCGTCGAAGTTGTGCCGCCGCTTGTGCATGGGGATGAGCCGCATCCTGGCGCGGGGGTACTCGACGGGCTCGGCCTCGGGGTCGAAGGCGGTGTCGAGCGGCTTGTCCTGCCGCCAGAAGGCGTGGCTCTCGCCGGTGAGGAAGATGTCGATGCCGACGGCGGCCCGCTCGCCGGCGCCGACGGCCTGGGCCACCGACGAGGGCCCGACGGCTGCGTCGCCGCCCGCGAAGACCCACGGCAGCGACGTCCGACCCGTGATGGGGTCGGCGGCGATGAACTCCCGCCGGGTGAGCTCGATCGCCATCCCGTCGAGCGCGTCCTCGGGGCCGAGGCGCTGGCCGATGGCCGCGATGACCTGGTCGGCCTGGATGGCGAACTCGTCGTCGGCGATGGCCTCGGGCCGGCGGCGGCCCGAGCTGTCGAAGCCGCCGAGCGCCATGTGGCGGCAGCGCACGGCCTCGACGTGCCCGTTGCCGCTGGCGATCGCGACGGGCGCGACCAGGAGCTGGAGCTTCACCCCCTCGCGCTCGGCCTCCTCGACCTCCTCGGCGTAGGCCGGCATCTCGGCGCGGGTGCGGCGGTAGAGGATGGTCACCGACTCGGCGCCGAGCCGGATCGCCGTGCGGGCCGCGTCGATCGCCGCGTTGCCGCCCCCGATCACGACCACCTGGCGCCCGACGGGCACCGAGCCCCGGAGGTTGTAGTCGCGCAGGAAGCTGATCGCCTCGACCACGCCCTTGGTCGCGTCGCCCGGGATGCCGAGCGCCACGCCGTGGGGCGCGCCGATGCCCAGGAACACCGCCTCGTAGCCCTCGTCGCGAAGGCCCTGGAGCGTGAAGTCCTTGCCGAGCCGCATGTCCGTCTCGATCTCCACGCCCATGCGCTCGATCATGCGCACCTCGCGGGCCACCTCCTCGCGGGGCAGCCGGTAGGCTGGGATGGTCTGGACGAGCATGCCGCCCGGGCGCGGCTCGGCCTCGAAGACCCGCGGGCGGTAGCCCAGCCGCGCGAGGAAGTAGGCGCACGACAGGCCGGCCGGCCCGGCGCCCACGATGGCCACCTTGCGGCGGCCGTTGGTCTCGCTGTCGCGGATCTCGGGGAGCTGGACGGTGACCTCCTGCTCGACCATGAAGCGCTTGAGGCCGCGGATCGACACGGGCTCGTCGACGGTGGCCCTGCGGCACTTGTCCTCGCAGGTGTGGAAGCACACGCGCGAGCAGACGGCGGCGAAGGGGTTGCGCTCGCGGTGCAGGCGCAGCGCCTCGGCGTAGCGCTTCTCGGCGATCAGCGACACGTAGCCCGGCACGTCCACGTTGGCGGGGCAGGCGCTCTGGCAGGGCGCCCGCACCAGCGCCGGGCACACGCCCGCTGGGCAGCGCCGCTCGCGGATGTGGGCGTCGTACTCGTCGCGGAAGTGGCGGATGGTCGAGAGCACGGGGTTGGGCGCCGTCTGGCCGAGGCCGCACAGCGCCGTGTCCTTGATCGTCTGGCCCAGCTCGACGAGCTTCTCGACGTCGCCCTCCTGGCCCTTGCCCTCGCAGATGCGCTCGAGGATCTCGAGCATCCGCCGCGTGCCGATGCGGCAGGGCGGGCACTTGCCGCACGACTCGTCCTGGACGAACTCCAGGAAGAAGCGCGCCACGTCCACCATGCAGCTATCCTCGTCCATCACGACGAGGCCCCCCGAGCCCATGATGGCGCCGAGCTCGGCGAGGGTCTCGTAGTCCACGGGCACGCTGAGGTGCTCCTTGGGGATGCAGCCGCCCGAGGGCCCGCCGATCTGGGCGGCCTTGAAGGCCTTGCCGCCGGGGACGCCGCCGCCGATGTCGTAGATGATCTCGCCGAGCGGAGTGCCGATGGGCACCTCGACGAGGCCCGTGTTGTTCACCGCGCCGGCCAAGGCGAAGATCTTCGTGCCCTTGCTCTTCTCGGTGCCGAGCGCGGCGTAGCGCTCGGCGCCGCCGAGCAGGATGAGCGGGATGTTGGCGTAGGTCTCGACGTTGTTGAGCAGGCTGGGCATGCCCCACAGGCCCTTCTGGGCGGGGAAGGGCGGACGGGGCCTCGGCTCGCCGCGGTGGCCCTCGATCGAGGTCATCAGCGCGGTCTCTTCGCCGCAGACGAAGGCGCCGGAGCCCATGCGGATCTCGATGTCGAAGTCGAAGCCCGTGCCGAGGACGTCGCTGCCCAGCAGGCCGTAGTCCCTGGCCTGCTCGATGGCCGTGGTGAGGCGCTGCACGGCGAGGGGGTACTCGGCGCGCACGTAGATGTAGCCCTGGGACGCGCCGACGGCGCGGGCCGCGATGGCCATGCCCTCGAGCACGCTGTGCGGGTCGCCCTCGAGCAGGCTGCGGTCCATGAAGGCACCCGGGTCGCCCTCGTCGGCGTTGCAGAGGACGAACTTGCGCTCGCCCGTGGCCTTGCGGGTGAAGTCCCACTTCAGCCCGGTGGGGAAGCCGGCTCCGCCGCGCCCGCGCAGGCCCGAGGCCTTGACCTCGGCGACGACCGCCTCGGGGGTCATCTCGGTGAGCGCCTGGGCGAGGGCCTGGTAGCCGTCGCGGGCGATGTACTCCTCGATCTGCTGGGGGTCGACGACGCCGCAGTGGCGCAGGACGAGCTTGCGCTGCTTGCGGAAGAAGGCGATGTCGTCGATGTCGGTCACCTTCCTGCCGTCGCGCGGCTCGCGGTGGACGAGGCGCTCGACGACGCGGCCCTTGAGCAGGTGCTCCTCGACGATCTCGGGCGCGTCGGCGGGCGTGAGCCGCTCGTAGAAGACGCCGTCGGGGTAGATGACGGCGACGGGCCCCGCGGCGCACGGGCCGAGGCAGCCTGTCTCGACGATCTTGCACTCGCGGTCGAGGCCCTTGCGGTAGAGCTCGCTCTGGAGCGCTGCCCGCACGTCGAGCGCGCCCGAGGCCACGCAGCCCGCGCCGGTGCACACGAGGACGTGGGTCCTGACGGTGTTCATTGCTGGTCGCTCTCCGTTGCTACGTGCGGATGATGTAGTCGGGCACGGGGTGGCCGCCCAGGACGTGCTCGCGGACGATCTCGCGGACCCCCCTGGCGTCGAGGTGGCCGTAGCGCACCTCGCCGCCGTCGGCGTCGCGGACCGTCATCATCGGCTCCTGGTCGCACAGGCCGGAGCAGCCGCTCTGGCGGACCGTGACGTCGTCGGCGTGGGCCTCGGCGAGCTCGTCGGCGAGCTGGGCGAGGACGTCGCGGGCGCCGGCCGCGATGCCGCACGTGCCCATGTGGACGGTGATGGCCACGTCCTTGGGGCCGGCGCGCAGGGCCACCTTGGCCTTGGCCCTGTCGCGGAGCGCCCGGAGCTGCTCGACGCTGGCGATCTTCTTCTTCCCCACGGTCAGGCTCCCTTGTCCGAAATGGCTGCCGCCTCGGCGTAGCGGTCGAGGATCTCCTGGAGCTTGTTGGCTTTCACCCGCTGGTGCACGTGGTCGTCGATGGTGATGACCGGGGCGAGGCCGCAGGCGCCGAAGCAGCGCGCGACCTCGAGCGTGAAGACCCCGTCGGGCGTCGTCTCGCCCACGTCGATCTCCAGCTTCGCCCGCAGCGAGTCGAGCACCCGCTTGCCGCCGCGCACGTAGCACGCCGTGCCGAGGCACACGCGCACCAGGTGCTTGCCCCGGGGCACGGTGGAGAAGAACGAGTAGAAGCTGACGACCCCCGCGACCTCGCTGTACGACTTGCCCAGGCCCGTCGCGATGCGCCGGAGCGCCGTCGCCGGCAGGTAGCCGAAGATGCCCTGCGCGATCTGGAGCACCGGGATCAGGGCACCCGGCTTGCCGCGGTAGTCCGCGAGCACCTCGTCGAGCCGGGCGAGCAGCTCGGCCTCCGAGGCCTCCTCGCAGCAGGCGGTCGTCGTGGCTGGCTCGGCCATGGTCTCCTCCTGTCTCTCCGTGCCGGTGTCAGGCGATGACGGCGAGCTCTGTGAGCCCCGCTCGGATCCTCTCGCGGAGTCTGCGGGCGACCTCGAGGCCGCGCCGCTGGCCCAGGGGCAGCTCGTTGGCGACGTCGGCGGCCCGGATCGTGCGCTCGCGGTCGCCGACGCGCAGGCAGCAGCGCAGGTCGATGCCCGGGTTGGCGAAGACGACGGACGAGCAGGTCGTGGCGAGGTCGCCGAGGGGGCTTCGGTCGACGTGGCTGAGCGACATGGTGGCCCGGACGGCGGCCCCGCCGAGCCCCGAGCGCGCGAGGGTGATGGCGCCCTGGGCGCGCTCGGCGGCGGCGCGCAGCAGGCTCAGGCCCAGGCCCGTGCGCTTGCCTTCCTTGGTCGTGTAGAAGGGGTCGAGCGCCGTCTCGGCGGCGACGGGGAAGCCCGGCCCGTTGTCCTCGACGGCGATCGTGAGGGTGTCGCGGGCGGGGTCCTCGACGACGGTCACGGCGACGACGGTGGCGCCCGCGCGGACCGAGTTCTCGATCAGGTCGAGCACGTGCAGTGAGATGTCGCGCATCACCGTGTCCTCGGTGCCGGGCCGCGCAGGCCGAGCCCGTAGAGCCGGCCCGCGATGTCGAACGCCGATGCCGGCGAGCCGAGCAGCGGGACCCGCTCGGCGACGGCCCTGCGGCGCACCGCCGCGTCCGGCTCGCGGCCCCCGGCGAAGATCACCCCGGCGAGCGACGCGTGGGCCGACACGGCCAGCACGTTCATGTGCGTCTGCACCGTGACGAGCACGCCGCCCGCGGGCGCGTTGGCCAGCACGTCGCTCAGCAGGTCGGAGGCGTAGCCGCGGGTCACCTCGGCCTCCTGCTCGCGGGCCAGCTCGGGGGTCAGGCTCGCGAGGTCGAGCGCGGTGGCGATCTCGCGCAGCGTCACGTCCCATCCTCCTTCGCGCCCGGCAGGTGGACGCACGCCGAGTCGCTCGCGCGGCCCAGCACGAGCACCTGCACCGCGCCGCGGCCCGTGGGAGGGGCCCACAGCCCGCCGTCCGGGCCGCGGGTCCGGCGCGACAGCGGGGGGCTCGGGGC
>CBFDBL010000146.1:0-10632 GCA_965603035.1 uncultured bacterium | reverse complement strand
ACGGGGGTCTTGGTGAGGCGGAGGCTCTGGATGGTGACGAGGCCCCACTTGTCGGCCTTCGCTTCGCCTGACTGCGTCTGGCGGCCTGTGTCGGTCGCTTTGGCTGTCCAGGTGAACTGGGTGGCGGGCTTGTGGCGGAACTTCTGGCAGCGGCGCGGCGTGAGGTCGGTGGTGCACCGGGGGTAGGGGCAGTCGGGTCGCAGGAAGAGCGTGATCTCCCAGCGGCCGGGCTCGTCGACGATGGATTCGGGCTCCCAGAGCTGGTAGAGGTTGATGCCGCCGCCCTTCTCGGCATCGTTGTGGTCGCCGTCGCCGGGGCTGTGGTCGAGCGAGCAGCGGGTGAAGGCGGGGAGGCTCTGGTGGAGGCGAATCCGCGGCACGAGGGCGCGGAGCGGGCCGACGGGGCCGGGGCCGTTGGTCGACCAGTTGGCGGCGAAGGCCCGCTTCGTCGAGGCCATGGCGTGGAACATCTCGGGCCAGGGCATGAAGCCGAAGTCGCCGATGGTGTGGCTCGGATAGGCGCCGTAGGCGGGCCAGCAGAGCCAGTAGGGCAGCTCGACGGTGGGGTTCTCGCGGATCCACCTGGGCAGGTTCATATACACCCACTGGTCGGCGCCGAGCCAGTTCTTGCACCCCTGCGGATAGGGTCCCCACTTCCAGCCGTGCTTCTGGGCTTCCTTGCCGATGGCGATGTTGCCGTAGCCGTTGGACATGACGACGGCGTAGACGTCGCCGTGGCGGAGCGCCCAGTGGGCCATCTGGCCCCAGATGGACACGCGTTGGGGGTCGACGAAGAGGTCGCGGCCAGCGACGGCCCAGGCGGTGGCGGCGAGGACGCGGCGCTGGGGGTAGTTGTGGACGACGCCGTCACCGTAGCCTCGGAGGGTGCCGATGCACTCGTGGAAGCCCTGCCACAGCCCGCCCTCGGTGACCCCGAGGGTCAGCGCCCCCTGGACGTGGCGGCGGGCGGCGTGCCAGCCGGGGCCGGCCATCTCGGTGGCCGAGCCGCCGTGGGTGCCGGTCGTCACCATCAGCGGCAGGCGACGGGCCGCGCTCGCCTCGGGCAGGTCCCGCCAGCGGGCGATGAAGGTCTCGGAGACGGTCGGGACGTTGTGGTAGGGCGGCTCGATCCAGGCGTTGTAGACCCCGACGGCGCAGCGGTGGCGCTTCGGGTCGCCGCCGTTCGTGCGCTGATGGACGATGGCGGGGAACGTCGCGGGCCGCTCGGCGACCGGCTCGGCCAGGGCGGCGAGCTCGGCGACGGCCTCGCGCCCGTCGATCGCGGCGGTCACCGCGTAGTAGCGCTTGGCCGCCTTCGTGACGGTGAACACCGCGAGGCCAGTGGCGCGAGGGAGCGGCTCGCCGCCGCCCGTGATGCGGTAGCGGCTCATCACGTGGTTGAGCGCAAGGTTGTAGCCCGGCCGCAGGATGGAGTGCTTTGTCGGAGTGCCCTGGTTGGGGTGCTCGGTGTTGCGGACGGCCTTGAGGTTCCAGGAGGAGACGGCCTCGGGGACCTCGCGCGCCAGCTCGGCCTCGCCGAGATTCGCGATCGTGATGGGCTTCGTGTGGCGATAGACGCGATAGACCAGACGCCGCTTCGCCCTGGCCCCGAGCACGCGGCGGTCGAAGTCGCCGAATGCCGGCGCGTCCTCGCCGACGACGTCCTCGATCTCCCGCCAGGTGACGAACGTCTGGCCCGACTGGTGAGTCGCCTTGAGCTCCGTGACGGGGGGGATGGGAGCCTTGGCCGTCCCGAGGGTGCTGACTTCGAGGACGGCCTCTCGGAAGTCGAGGCCGCCGCTCTCGGTGATGCGCACCCCCCGGCCAGCCCGTGGGTCGGCGGCCCAGGCCGTGGCATCGAAGCTCGTGTAGTCCGGCGGTCGCGGCGCGAGGGGTCTGGCGCCGGGCACCCCCACGGGCACGAGCCGTACCGCGACGCCTGTGCGATGCCCCTTCGTCGGCACGCGGAGGATCCCGCGGAGGATCTTCGCCGTTGGCGGCAGGACGGAGAAGTCGAAGCGGACCACCGCGTCCTGCACGTGGGCAGGCAGGGGCGTGGTGAGGAAGTGCTCGCCCGCGAGCAGCGGGGCGGCGACGAGTCCGAGTGCGATGGCGACGTGTCTCATCGCTCGCCCTCCCTGGCAGCTCGGCGCACGACGAGGCGGCCGGGCTGGCCGAAGGTCAGGCCGCGGACGTGGATGCGGCCGTGCGCGTCCACCGTCGCTTCTCCTTGCTGGGTCTGCCGCTTGTCGCGGGGATGCGGAGCGGTCCAGGGGAGCTTCTCGCCCGGCCTGGGGCGGAACTGGCGAGTGTTGCGGACGACGACGTCGCAGGTGACCTGCCCGGCGTAGACGACCTTGCGTGCGGCGTAGATCGTCATCTCGAGGCGGTCGGGCTCATCGACGACGTCCTCGGGGTCCCAGCGGGGCCGGGTGCTCAGGCGACTGCCGCCGCCGTAGCCGCGCTCGCCCGTGTCGAAGCGCTGCTCGAAGAACTTCGGGTTCGGATGAAGCTGGTGCGCGCGGCACGCGAGCAGTGGGCGGTCGGCGCGCGGCTCGAAGGGGTGGTCGCCGCTCTCGGCCGTCACGGGCAGGTGCTTGTGGTGCGAGCTGCCCCAGAAGAACTCGGCCATGAAGGCGTTGCCCGTCGCCAGGTAGGCCTTCATCAGGTCGGTCTCCTGCTTCCACGTCAGATGCATCGAGCCCGCGCCGAGCGAGAGGAAGGGGAGGGCGGTCTTGCGCCCGATGGCGCGGACGTAGGCCGGCAGGTCCATCTCGTCCCAGACGGGCTTGCCGCTCTCGGCGCGGAGCCCGTCCTCGGGCTTGCCCCACACGGCGTCCATGTCGGGGCGCCTCGTCTTTCGCTTGTCGCCGCGGCCGTAGTGGCTGTAGTCGTAGGGCGTCCCGCGGGGATTCGCATCGGGCGAGCCCTCGGCCATGACGTAGGCGATCTTCCCCGGCCGTCGCAGCCCGTACTGGAGCGCCGCCGTCCCGCCCCAGGTGCCGCGCCCGCCGCACGAGATGCGGCCCGGGTCGATGCTCAGACGCTTCACCGCCCAGGCCACCATCGCATCGACCCGCTGCGCGAAGAAGGGCCGCACCGTGCCCTCCCGAAGCGGGCGATCCGTCCCGAGTGCGTCGTTGTAGCCGTAGCCGAACGAGCGCCAGGGCGCGTCGTGCGGCGACAGGAGCACCGTGTCGCGGCGATGGGGCCACGGCGGCTTCAGGTAGCGCTGGGTGTAGTCGTGGAAGAACACGCTCAGGCGGCGAGTCGTCGCGCTGCGGAAGCCGGCGGGCACGAAGACGCCCCAGTTGTAGTACTGATTCGGCAGGTTCGCCAGCGGCGGCGCTGCCCATTGCACGTAGTGCGACCGCCGGCCGGGGTAGTCGAAGAAGACGGTCACGTCCGCGTCGCCCTGGAACACCGGCTCGCCGGTGCCGACGGCCTCCTCCACAGGCCCAGCAGCCTGGATGCCGCGCGGGTCGGGAACGCCGTCCACGACCGGCACGACGGCGTAGTATGCCTTGCCCGCCTTCCTCGGGTGGTGGACGTAGAGGCCCGTCTTCGGCGGCAGCGGCTTGCCGTCCTCGACGGCGAGGCGCTCGACCGGCAGCTCGCCCATCTCGGGCATGTCGGGGTGGTAGCGGCCGAAGTAGTCGCCGCGGGCGAGCGCCTTGGCGAACTCCGCGTCGTAGAAGGCGCGGCGGCGGTGGCGGGCGTTGAGCCGATCGACGGAGCGGCCGAGCACGTTGTAGCCCGACAGGGGCTTCACGTCGCCGAGCACCTGGGCCTCGCCGAGCGATGCCGCCGCGATGGGCTTGGTGTGGCGATAGACGCGATAGCGCACGACGCGCTCGGCGTCCATCCCGTCGAGTCGTTTCTTCAGATCGGCCCAGGTCGGCCCCGGGTCGGCGGAGCGGTCGTCGATCTCCTGGAAGACGATGAACGTCTGCCCCGCGCGGTGCGTGGCCGTGGCGCCGCTGGCGGGCGCGACGAGGCCGAGGAGGAGCAGGCCCCATCCAAGTCGCCAGATCGCTGTCATGGCAGGCCGTCCGTCAGGGCGAAGCATTCAACTGCGCGTTGATGCCTTCGAGGGCAGGATAGATCTGCTCGAAGATGGGGAAGAGCTCGGCGTACTGCGCGGTCATCTCGGCGTTCGGCTCGAAGACGCGGCCGGGCCTCGCGACGCGGTCGGCGGCGTCCTGCTCGTCGGCGTAGAGGCCGACGCCGATGCCGGCGAGCATGGCGGCGCCGAGCGGTGTCGCCTCCTCGACGGCGGGCGCCTCCCTGGGCGTGCCGGCCATATCGGCCTTGTTCTGCATAGCCAGGATGTTCTTGGTGCCGCCGCCGACGGCCACGAGCTTGTCGGTCGCGAGGCCGAAGCCGGATTCGAGGCCCTTGAGGATCTGGAGGAACTGGTAGTTCAGGCCCTCGATCACTGCCCTGAGCATGTCGCCCTTGGTCGTGCCGCTCCGCAGGCCGACGAAGGCGCCCCGCGAGCCGGGGTCGATGACGGGGAACACGCTGCCCGACAGGTGGGGCAGGAAGAGCACCCCGTTCGCCCCGGGCGGCGACGCGGCGGCGCCTTCGAGCAGGTAGTCCCAGTCCACGCCGCCCTCGGCCTCGGCCCGCTGCGTCTCCTCGAAGCCGAACTGCGCTCGGAACCACTCGGTGCACTCGCCGGCGACGGCGGAGCCCATGATGGCCCAGGTGTCGCGGACCACGTGGCTATCCACCCAGGCGCCCATCGCGCACGCCTCGGGGGTCAGCACCGGCTCGGGCGCCGCCGCCACGACGATGTCCCACGTGCCCAGGATGCTCACCACCACGCCCGGCTTGTGCCCGCCAACGGCGAGCGCGCCGCACAGGAAGTCGGCGAGCCCCGTGGCCTCGGCGGCCTTCGCGTGGATCTCGCCGAGCACGGTGGTGCTCGGGTGCGGGTCAGCCAGCAGGCGGCGGTCGATGCCCGAGAGCTCGAGCAGCTCGTCGCTCCAGGTGCGGGTGCGCTGGTCGAGGAGCAGGGTGTTCGAGGCCATCGAGTAGTCGGTGGCGAAGACGCCGCTGAGCATGAAGTTCACGAAGTCCTCGATGAGCAGCCACTTGTGTGCCTTGTCGAGGATCGCCGGCTCGTGCTCGCGCATCCACAGCAGGCGGAGGGCCGAGTTGATCGGCCAGACGGGGTTGCCCGTGATGGCGAACTGCTTTTCCTGTCCGATGTTCTCGAGCCACCAGGCGTGCTGGGGCGTGGTGCGGGGGCAGTGCCAGGAGATGAAGGGATAGAGCCACTCGCCGTCCTCGGTCATTGGCACGCCGTCCATGCCCATCCCTGTGACGGCCACGCCCTTGATGTCCTTCGGGTTGTCGAGTTGTGCGGTGGCCTCCTTGAGCGATTCGCACACCCCGCCCCAGATCTGCTCGGGCTTCCAGATCACCCAATCGGGGTTCTGCGGGTCGGGGAAGCGCTCGGTGGGCCGGCTCGCCTGCGCGACGGCGTTCCCATCGAGGTCGTAGACGACGGCCTTGAGGCTGGTGGAGCCGAGGTCGATGCCAACGAGATAGTCCATGGTGTATCCTCGCTGTCTCAGGTGGCCTTGTCACGTCCGGCGGCCGAGTGCCGCTGCGGGTGTGGTTTCAGGTTCCAGGTTCCAGGTTCCAGGTTGCAGGTTCCGGGAAGACCCACGTGCTGCGTCTTCTCTTGATCCGGAACCTGGGACCCGGAACCTGGAACCCGGAACCAGGAACCGTTCGCCGTCAGGCGAAGGCGTCCACGGCGCCCGAGCCTTCCCAGCCGTCGAGCTTCAGCGGATACGTGCCGTAGCAGCGGATGGCGTTCCACATGGCCAGATAGTTGCCTGGCTTGACGCTCGAGTGGATGCTGTTGCTCGACGAGAGGATGAGGCCGCCGCCCTCGCCGGCGTCGCGGATGACCTGAAGGGTCTCCTCGACGACCTCCTGCTCCGTGCCGAGCGCCAGGGCGTGGGCGCAGTTGACGTTGCCCTTGAGCGCGATGCGGTCGCCGTACTGCCGCTTCATCGCGCCCATGTCCATCCCGCCCATGGGGTCGATGGGGTCGAGGCAGTCGATGCCCGTGTCGAGGATCATGTCGAGCAGCGGGCGCAGGTCGCCGTCGCTGTGCTTGACGACGGGCAGCCCGAGCGCCTTGAAGGCGCCCATGACCCGCTGGAGGCCCGGGTAGAAATGCTCGCGGAACATGGCGGGCGACATGAACGGGCCGTCGGCCGAGGCGTAGTCGTCGCCGGTGAACACGAAGTCGGCGCCGCGCGCGGCCACCTCCTTCGCCAGCTCGATGTTCGCGTCCACCGAGATGTCCACGAGCCCGGCGATCAGCGCGGGCTCCGTGACGAGCGCCATCATGAGCGTCTCGAAGCCCGCGAGGTAGCGGGGGATGGAGAACACGTCGTTGAGGTGGACGCCGATGGCGAGCTTGTCCTTGTAGCGGCGGACGACGCGGTCGAGGCTGTCGAAGCGGCCTGGGGCGTGGGGGTCGGGCGGCGTGTAGGCGCGCAGAGCGTCCATCGTCGTGATGGGGTGCTCGACGGCGACGCCGTGCTCCTCGCCCGAGTCCTTCATCACCATGCCCCACTCGTGGCGGACGAGGCCCGGCCCGATGGGCTCTTTCTTGTAGTCGGCGCCCGTGAGGATGGCGTCGAGGCCCATGCGGAGGGTGAACTCCTCGGTGGTGGAGCCTGGGCAGATGGCGTGGCGGACGTGGCGGTCGATGATCCACTCGAAGTGTGGGATGCGGTCGGGCTCCTCGCGTCGGAGCACCCGCAGGACGCGCTCGGCGGAGGTCATCTCGCTCATCGGTTTCCTCGCGGAGGCATGCCTAGCGCGCGGCTGTCAGGGCCGCGCTGGCCTTGGCCGCGGCGGCTTTGTACTGTGCGCGATGCTCGCGGATCCAGCAGCAGCCGCAGCGGCCGCGGCGCGCGCCGCCGCCGCTGGTGCCGCCCCCGTCGGGGCGGTCGCGCGGCTGGAGGGCGGCGGCGCCGCGCGCGGCCATGGCCTGGTAGTCGGGGTCGCGCGTCGAGCCCCAGCCGTTCCCCCCGATCTGGCCCCAGCCGCCGGCCTCGACGGCGAGCGGCGCCTTGAGGATGCGGCTCTCGGTCGGCAGGGCGACGTTGACGAGCGCCTCGAAGGGCTGCTTCGCCAGTTCGGGGCCGAGGACCCTGGCGATGTGCTCGCGGAGCGCCTTCTCGCCCTGGGAGTGCGGGCGGCACTGCTCGACGCGGTTGTGCGAGTAGTCGCCGTAGAACTGCGCGTTGAGATCCAGCCAGTCGGCGATGCGCTGGAAGCTCTCGCGGTCGAGCTCGACGTGCTTGCGGTGGTCGCCGAGCAGGAAGCGCGCGAGCCGGCCCGCGTGCGCGTAGTAGTCGCCGGGCCGGGTGAAGGCCGTCTCGCGGTTGCGGTAGGCGATCGCCACGTAGCCGCTGCGCGAGGTCAGCGCGTCGTGGGCCTGGCTGTAGGTCGTGCGGGTGCCCAGCAGGTTGAGGTTGGCCTCCGTCTTCCCCAGGCCGTGGCAGCGGATGCAGTGGCGGTCGAGCACGGGCTGGACCGTGCGGACGAAGCTGAAGCCGCCGGGGTAGCGCGGCCCGGCCGGCGGGTCGAGCTCGCGGACGACCATCTGCTGCGGCACCGAGTCGGGCCGCGGCGGCGACGAGCGCGGCTCGTGGCAGCCCACGCAGCTCAGCACCTCGCCCGGCTGGAGGTACACGACGCTCCGCATGGTCATCACGGCCAGGCCGTCGGCGTCGAGCGCCTGGAACTGGAGCGGCACCCCCGCAGGCACCCGGACCGTGACGGCGCCGTCTCCGTTGACAGGCACCGTGCCGACGATGCCCTTGATGATCTCGTTGTTCGCCAGGCTCAGCCGGGGCTTCCCGCGCGTGGGCTGGCCGTAGATGCGGTTGATGCGCAGCCGCCGGATGCCGCCGCGCGCGAGCGGCTGCGTGCTCTGGTAGACGTCCTGGAGATGGAGGATGCCCGTGGCCGATCCCTGGGTCTCGGCGACGAGCGAGGAGAGGACGGGCGGGGTGGGCCGCGGGCGGATGGGGATGGGCGAGAAGCACGAGACGGCCGGGTCGCGGCAGATGAGCTCGCGGCCGCCGAGGGTGTCGGCGAGGTAGATGGCGTGGTGGGAGCCGTGGACGTAGGCGATGAGAAACAGGTCCTCGCTGAGGGGCCAGGGGGTGGCGGCGCGGCGGCCGCCCATGACGTTGCCCGCGTCGGGCACGTCGCCGGGCATGGGCTGGGGCGCGAAGCGGGTGCCGCGCGGCGGGCCGCCCTCGGGCCAGCCGAGCTCGGGCGTCACGCCCAGCAGCGGCGGCGCGTCGTCCTGGCCCCTCGAGGGATCGATGACGAGGATGGAGCCCGCCGAGTAGCCGTGGTGGTCGGTCGCCGTCGCCACGATCTTGCCAGAGCCGGCGATCGCCCGCGCCTCCGCGATCATGCACGGGCCACGCGAGTAGTTGCCGTAGTAGTGCGCCGTCGCCGTCCCGTCGGGGCGCATCGTCCACAGGCTCTGGAAGATCGTGTCGTGGCGGTTGATGTAGTCCCACCGCGTGTAGATCAGCCGCCCGTCGGCCAGCACGGCCGGGTCCCACTCGTTCGCCTCGCCGAACGAGAGCTGGCGGATGCCGCTCCCGTCGGCATCGGCGCGGTAGACCATGTAGGCAGGGACGTAGCGGCTGCCGTGGCAGCGGCCGAAGCTCTGGTTGCGGGTGCTGATGAAGGCGAAGCCGCCGCCGGGCAGGTAGCAGGGATCCCAGTCCTCGATGAGCACGGTCGCGCGGCCCTCCCAGCCCGCAAGCGGGTCGCCCGGCGTGCCCGTGAGCTGGCGCAGGCCCGCGCCGTCCACCCCGATCTCGTAGACCCAGAAGCGGCGGTGCCTCGAGTCCTTCGGCGTGTGGTCGCAGTAGGAGAAGAGGATGCGGGAGCCGTCGAACGACAGGTCGGGGTGGTGGACGGCCCCAGGCGGGAGCTTGCCGTCGAGCAGGACCGTCGCCTTGGGCTCGGTCCTCCAGTCGTCGAGCACGACGAGCCCGGGCCCGGGGCTGCTGTGGCGGCCGAGGTACTGGTCGCACATGTGGTTGTATCGGGGCAGGACGCGCTTGTTGATGAGCAGGCGGTCGAAATCGAGGAGCGGGTGGGAGAGGATGATGCGTCGGCGGATGGCGAAGGCCTTGCGATGGAGGTCGTTGCCGACGGCGTCGGGCTGCGCCGTAGCCTTCTCGGTCGCCTCCTCGAGCGCCGCCAGCTCGGCGGCCAGCGTGGGCCGCGGCGCGGCGCGCTCGACGAACTCGAGGGTCCTCCGCGCGAACGCCAGCCGCTCGCGGGCGTAGCGCAGGTAGTAGAGGGCGCGCAGGGCAGCCAGGTCGGCGGGGGCGCGTGCGGCCTTGGCCAGCTCGGTGGCGCGCCGCCGCACCTCGCCGTCGCAGTGCCGCGCGTAGCGCTGCGCCAGCTCGGCGACGTCGCCGGGTGCCCAGTCCTCGGCCCAGATGCGCGCGCGGGCCTCGCTGCTCTGCTCGTGGGCCACCGCGGGATCGGCGAAGTCGCGGCAGACCCGCTCCCAGAGCGCCTGTCGGCTCTCCTCTGCCCTCTCCTTCTGCTCGAGCAGCGACTGGCGCTCCACCGTCACCTGCACCGGCTGCTCGGGCGTCGTCTCGGACGGCAGCAGACAGACCCAGGCATCGAGGCGCTCGGGCGTGCCGTCGAGCCGCAGCACCGCCTCGGCGTCGGTCCCGAGCATCAGGCCGCGGACGAACCGGCCGCCGGCGGGCTTCTCCTCCTCCTCGAGCGCGAGGCCGTCGGCCTGCTCCGCGTCCCCGGGCGAGCCGGGCTCGGGGCGCGCGGCGTCGAGCTTCGCCTCCCCCCAGCGGCGGTCCCGCTCGTCGCCCAGACGGCGGTTGCCCAGCACCCTGGCGATCTGGCGGCGCGTCACGGCCGTCGCCGCGCCCTTGGCGTCGAGGAGTCGGGGGTTGCCGAAGCACACGGTGGCGCGCCCGCGCCGCTTGGCGTCCATTCGCATGACGCGCAGGCAGAGCTGCTTGAGCCCGGCCACGCGCACCCGCAGCCGTTGCGGCTTGTCGCCGAGCGCCAGGCGGATGCTCGCGGGACGGAACGCCTGGACGGCCGGGTCTGCTGCCGCCGCCTGTCTCGCCTCCGCCTCCTGGCGCGCGAGCGCCTCGCGGGAGAGCCGCAGCGTCTCCTGCCACGTCTCGCGTTTGCCATAGAAGGGGGGGCGAGCGCCTGCCAGCCCTGCCACTGCCCAGGCCAGGGCCAGCGCGCCCACCACCCCGACCAGCACGCTGCGTCTCATGGGAACCCCCAGCGGCGGCTGCGGCATTCGATGCCCGACCATCCTAGCGCGTTGGCCCCGTCTGTGCAACGCCCCGGGAGCCGGAGAGAGGCGGTTGCGTTGTGTGGATGTCGCGGGGGTCCAGGAGGTTGAGGACAGGTGGGGCGAGGTCTTCCCCCGGCGGACGCTGTGCACGGGGCGACTATTGACCTCTGTATGAGCAATGCAAAGGGCCCCCACCAGCCCCGGCAGGGCCCAGCGAGACCGTCACCTCGCGAAACGGCTGCGCCGTCAGTGAGCCTACGGGCTCCGGGATT
>CBFDBL010000145.1:0-10654 GCA_965603035.1 uncultured bacterium | reverse complement strand
TCCTCGGCGCAGTGTGCGGCGTCGGCGAAGGCGTCGCGCAGGTGGCGCAGGTTGGGCAGGCCGGTGAGCTCGTCGGTGCGGCTCAGGGTGTGCAGCTCGGCCGTCGCGTCGGCCACGCGGCGTTCGAGGGTGGCCTTCTGCGTCTCGATCTCGGCCAGCGAGCGCTGGAGGCAGCTCGCCATGCGGTTGAACGACGCGGCCAGCCGGCCCATCTCGTCGCGGGCCTCGTAGGCCACCCGGTGGCCGAGATCGCCGGCGCCGATGCGGTCGGTCGCATCGAGCATGAGGCCCAGCGGGTGGGCGATGCGCCGGCTCACGAGCGTCATCAGCCCCACCCCGGCCGCGACGGTGGCGAGCGGCACGGCGGCGACCGAGACCATGGCGAGGGTGGAGCGCCGGGTCATGGCGGCGGCGCGGCGGGCCAGCTCCTCGCTCGTCGCGCCCACCTCGGCGTGGCGGTCGGGCGCGGCGTCGCGGGCCGAGGCGCTCTCGGCGCGCTCGAACACCAGTTGCCGGTAGCCCGCCACCATCTCGCGTGCGAGCCCGGCCGTGCGCACCGAATGGCGCAGCAGCTCGCTCAGCGACACGAAGCTCGCCGCCGACCCCAGGGCCACCATGGCCACCAGGGCGATGAAGGCGGCGTTCACCAGCGACAGCGTCCGCCGGCTTTCCCTGCCGTGATGTGGGGCCCGTCTGCTCACCATGGCTTCCTCGCGGCCCTCCCGGCCGTCAGTCGTCGTACAGCGACAGGACGCGCCTGCGGTGGCCGGCGCCCAGCACCACCTCGCCGGCCCGGATGGCGAGCACGGTGAGGCCGCCGAGCGTCTCGTTCACGCGCAGGAAGTGGATGTGTCTTCCCTCTTGTATGATAGCCGTGCGGTCGCCGGCGGCGCCGCAGATGCCCTTGAGCGCGAGCGGCCCGCTCCCGGCAACGGAGCGGGCGCGCCGGGCGCCGGGGTCGTCGAGTGGGGCGAAGGGGTGGCGCCGCACGGGGCCGGTGGCGGCGGCGCGCTTGGGCGCGGGCGCGGCGCCCTGGTCGGCGGGGCGCGGGGCGGCGGCGCCCGGGGCGGGGCGCGCGGGTGCCGGGCGGCTCTCACGCTCGGTCCGCGAGCAGGCGGGCGCGAGCAGCCACAGCAGCCCGAACAGGACGGCCAGCCACCAGCGGAGTCGGTGCACTGTCACGGTCGCTCTCCCTTTCGCGCGGTCATCCCTTCCCGGCCGGCGGCCCGAGGCCGTAGCCGACGAGCTCGAGCTCGCAGTGCAGCGCCTCGCGGTCCTCGCCGTTGGGCTGGAGCACGAGGCGCCGGATGCGCAGGTGCCACGTCTCGTGGCCGAGGCGCGCGAGCAGCGCGCTGAGCTGGGCGTACGCCCCCTGGAGCTCGACGCGGACCCGCCACTGGGCGAACGCCGCGGCGTCGTCGGGCGCCTTGCCCTTGGCCTGTGGCCGGGGCAGGGGCATCGGCTGGGCGGGCCGGGTCGAGAGCACGGCGCAGCCGGTCTCGCGCGCGGCGGCGTTGATGGCCCGGGTGAGCCTGGGCACGTCGGCGGCGGCGAGCAGCCTGGCGTCGAGCGCGGCCATGGCGGCCCCCTGCTCCCGGACGCGCCGCTCGAGCTCGTCGCGGTTGCCTGCCCAGGAGACCTTGAGGGCGTAGGTGGCGCGGATGCAGCGGAGGTCGCGGAGGCCCCGCCGCAGGCGCGCGGCCGCGGGCAGGATGGCCACCACGCCGGCCGCGAGCATCAGGGCGAGCCCGCGTGCCCACTGGCGGCCGCCGTCGGCTCGGGTCGCTTGCGCGCGCATGCGGGCGTTCATGGCTTCCCTCCCGCGCCTGGCGCGGCGTCGGCCGATGCGAGCGCCACGTCGAGGCGGAAGCGCGTGACGATCATCTCGCCCTGCCGCTCGCTGTGCGTGCCGCCCATGCGCACGCCCTCGACGTAGGGGCTGCGGCGGAGGGCGTCGGCGAAGGCGAACACCGCGTCCTCGGTGTGGGCCATGCCGCCGACGACGCAGGCGCCGGCGGCGCCGAACTCGAGGCGGTCGAGCCACACCTCCTTGACGATGCGGCGCGGGAGCTCGGCGAGGAAGGCGGCTCCCGCGTGCCGCGGCACGCTGGCCAGGAGGGCCTCGGCGTCGGCGCTCCGCTCCTTGAGCTGGCTCTCGCGGAGCTGGAGCCGCGAGCAGCGGAGCATCTCGGGGGTCGGGTGTGCCACCAGCCGGGTGAGCTCTGCGGCGCGGCGGCGCACGGCGTAGTCCCAGGCGGTCAGGACGCTGGTGAGCAGGAGCGTGATGGTGGCGGGCACGACGAGCCAGGGGGCGAGCAGCCGCGCGCGGCGCTTGCGGGGCGGCGGGGGCAGCAGGACGCGGCACCGGTGGTGCCCGGTGCCCTCGGGCCGGTCGACCGCGGCGGCGACGGCGGGCGCCATGGCCGCGCGCGCGGCGGCGTCGCCGCTGGGGGGGCCGTCGAGCCGCTCGATGCCCGGGAAGGCGGCGGGGTCGAGCCACTGCGCGTGGATGCCGTCGGCGGCGAGTCGGGGGAAGGTGGCTCCGAGGCCGTCGGCGGCGCCGCAGCACCAGAGGGTGTCGATGGGCTCGCGGCCGCGTGCGTGGCGGAAGTGGTAGTCGGCGAGCTCCTCGAGCGAGGCGGTAAGGCCGTCGCTGGCGGCGAGGGCGGCGGCGCTGGCGTGCAGGTGCTCGCAGTAGATGAGGCCGTCGCGGCGGAGGACTCCGAGCGCGCAGCCGTCGGCGTACGCGACGAGCAGGAAGGCTGGCTGCGCGTCGCGGCATGCGAGCAGCAGCCGCGCGACCGCGGCGAGTGCGGGCTCGACGCGGACGACGGCGAGGCCGCCGCGCTTGGCGGCCTTGACCTGTCGCAGGACGATGTCGCGCGGGGCGGCGGCGCTCAGGAGCCAGGCCTGGGCGGCCTCGGCGTCGTGGCCGTCCTGGAAGAGGTGGCCCACGGTGGCGGGCTGGCCGCCGAAGGTCAGGTAGCGGCGCATGCGCTCGCCGCAGGCGGCCTGTGCGGCCGCGAGGTCCTCGCCGGTGAGGGGCTGGACTCGGCAGAGGGTGCGCCGGCCGCCGATGGCGAGGCTGGCGAGGCGCGCGCGGATGCCCCACGAGGCGAGCGCGCCGCGCAGGGCCTCGGCGACGGCATCGGGATCGGCCACGTCGCCGTCGGCCACGGCCCCCTCGGGCAGCGGCGCGCTGCGACAGGCGGCCACGCCGTCCGACACGGCGGCCAGACGGATGGCGTCGTCGCCGACCTCGAGGCCAATGAGCTCTGGGGCGAGGGGTGTGCTCACGGACTCCGTTCCTCGAGTGTGCTCGCGCGCGGGCAGGGCAGGCCGCGGCGACGGCCCGCGGCGAGGCCCATAAGCGGGTCGGCCTCGCCCCTGCGCGAGGGCCGCGTCCTGCGGCCCCGACTCTCGCTGTGCGCTCCCCCGTGTGCTCGTGCCCGGCGCCCGAAACCGTCAGCCCGGGCACGAGCCGGTCACGGTGGCCTGGCGCATGGTGTCGGGCCCCTCTAGTGGCTGTGGCCCGTCACCCGATGGGTGGTCGCATCGAGGGCGTACGCCGAGCTGTCCACCGGGCAGGCCGGGATGCCGCTGGGGAAGTAGTCGACGTCGGCCGCGATGTCGCTGAGGTCGGCGGCCGGCCAGCTTCCCTTCTCGAAGTACCAGCGCTCGACCTGGGTGTTGATGTTGGCGACGTTCTGGCCGCAGGCGTTCTTCTTGGCCTCCGCGGCACTGACCTGGAAGCGGGGCAGGATGACCGCAGCCAGGATGCCCAGGATCACGATGACGATGAGCAGCTCGAGCAGCGTGAAGCCGCTCTTGCGCCCTCTCCTGTGCCACACCATGGCGTTCTCCTTCTCGCGTCGTCCGTGGTTGTGAGTGTGCGGGTGGCGGGCCGCCACGGCTCGGCCACGGCCACCTCGTCGGCTCGCGGTTCGCGGGTCTCGCGGCCCTGCGTGCTGCCGGGCCTGGTGTCCACTCCTTTCAGATCACAGACGGGGCCCCGGGTCGATCGGCACGGCGCCACAGGGGAAGTATCGGCTCGGGGCCGCAACGGGTTAAGCCCCCCTTAGTGCGAGACGTGCTTCATGAGGTCGAAGATCGGCAGATAGATCGCCAGGGCGATGGCCCCGACGATGAGGCCGAGGGCCACGGTCAGCAGCGGCTCGAGGAGCGTGGTGAGGGTCTGGATGCGCACGTGGACGCCCTGTGCGAGGAACTCGGCGGCTCGGCCCGCGGCCTCGGGCAGTGAGCCGGTCTGCTCGCCGACGGCGATCATCTGGGTGGCCATGGGCGGGAAGAGGACGCTGTGGCGCTCCATGGGCTCTGCGAGCCTGCCGCCGTGGCTCACGCGGTCGTGGATGTGGCGGACGGCGTCGGCGAGCTCGGCGTTGTTGGCGATGTGGATCATGAGCCGCAGCGACTCGACCACGGAGACGCCGCTGCCGACGAGGGTGGCGAAGGCCCCGAAGAAGCGCGCGGCCGTGGCGTCGCGGCGCAGCGGCCCCACGACGGGCAGCCGCAGCATCAGAGCGTCCCAGCGGCGGCGGAACCCCTCGCGGCGCCGCAGCCACCGGAGCCCCGCGACGCCCCCGCCCGCGCCGAGGCCCAAGGCCCACCACCACCCCACCACCACGCGGCTCGTGCCCAGCAGCACCATGGTGATCCACGGCAGGTCGAGGTTCATCTTCGTGTAGATGTCGCGGAACACGGGCACGACGTAGACGAGCACGGTGACGATGACGCAGGCGGCGATGACGAGCACGATGGACGGGTAGGCCAGGGCGCCGACGACGGTGCGGCGCAGGGCCTGCTTCTGCTCGAGGTCGTCGGCGAGCTGGCCGAGGGTGTGGGGCAGGGTGCCGCCCGCCTCGCCGGCCCGCACGATGTTGATGGTGAGGGGGTCGAACACGTCGCGGCGCCGCGCCATGGCCGACGAGAGCATCTCGCCCGACTCGACCTCCTCGGCAAGCCGGGCGACGACGGCCCCCAGCGGCGTGCCGGCGTCCTGGCGGGCCATGGTCCGGAGCGCCTTGGAGAGCTGGAGGCCCGCGGCCAGGAGCACGGCGAGGTGGCGGACGAGCGCGACGACGGCCGCGGGCTTCACCCGGCCCCGCGAGGCGAGCAGCGCCTTGGTCACCCTCGCGAGGGTGCCGCTCGCGGCCGCCGCGTCGGCGCGCGCGGGCGGGGCCTTGGGGACCTCCGCTCGGGCCGGCCACGCGCTTGCATCGATGCCCATGGTCGTGGCTCCCGCTTAGCCCGCCGGAGCGGGCTGCTCCTCTTGGACCTGTTCCCACACGAGCACGCGCTCGCGCACCTCCTCGAGGGTGGTGTGGCCGGCGAGCGCGTTCGCGACGCCGGCCTCGAGCAGCGTGCCCATGCCCTGGCGGGTGGCGAGGGTCTTGATCTCGGCGGCGCTCGCGCGCCGCTCGACCAGCTCGGCGATCTCGGGGGTCGCGCGCAGCAGCTCGAACACGCCGCAGCGCCCGCGGTAGCCCGTGCCGAAGCACTGGTCGCAGCCGGCGCCCCGGACCAGCTCGGCCGCGGCGAGGCGCTCGGCGAACGGGCCGAACTCGGCGAGCAGCTCGTCGGGCGGGCTGAAGGGCTCGCCGCACTGGCTGCACACGCGGCGCAGCAGCCGCTGGGCGACGACGCCGATGAGCGCCGAGGAGACGAGGAACGGCTGGACGCCGAGCTGCACGAGGCGGGCCACGGCGCCGGCCGCGTCGTTGGTGTGGAGGGTGCTCAGCAGCAGGTGGCCGGTGAGCGCGGCCTGGACGGCCGTCTCGGCGGTGTCGGCGTCGCGGATCTCGCCCACCATCACGATATCGGGGTCCTGGCGCAGGATGTACTTCAGGCCGGTGGCGAAGGTCATGCCGAAGTGGGGGTCGATGCCGATCTGGTTCATCCCGTAGATCTGGTTCTCGACGGGCTCCTCGAGGGTGATGATGTTGGTCTCCGGCTCGTTGAGGTGGCTGAGCATGGCGTAGAGGGTCGTCGTCTTGCCGCTGCCGGTGGGCCCCGTCACGAGGATCATGCCGTAGGGGTGGCCGAGGAAGTCGGCGACGACGGCGCGCTGGGGGTCGGCGAGGCCGAGGCGGTCGATGTGGAAGCGCTCGGCGTCCTTCTCGAGGATGCGCACGACCACCTTCTCGCCGGCGACGGTGGGCATGGTCGAGACGCGGAGATCGTAGGTCTTCTTCCCGTGGGCGAACGAGACGTGGCCGTCCTGGGGGTGGCGGCGCTCGGTGATGTCGAGGTCGGCCATGACCTTGAGTCGGGAGACGAGGGCGGGCTCGATGTGGCTGGGGATGACCATGTTGTCGTAGAGGACGCCGTCGATGCGGTAGCGGATGCGCATCTCGGGGTGCTGCGGCTCGAAGTGGATGTCGCTGGAGCCGCTCGCCACGCCGCCGGTGAAGATGGTGTTGACGAGCCGCACGACGGGGGCGTCGGCGGGCTCGATGGCGTCGGCGGCGATGAGCTCGCCGTCGCCGGCCTCGCCGCCCTTGCGCAGCTCGTCGACGCGCATGTCGACGATCGTCTGCCGCGCCATGAGCTTGCGGTCGAAGCACTGGTCGAGCACCCTGAGGATCGACGTGGGCTCGCCGACCGAGGGCGCGACCTCGTAGCCGGAGAGCAGCTCGATCTCGGAGATGACCCACAGGTTGTCGGGCTGCACCATGGCGACCCCGAGGGTCGTGCCCTCGACCCTGTAGGGCAGGACCACGTGCTCGCGGCAGAAGGTCTCGGGCAGGAGCATGGCGACCTGGGAGTCGACGGTCTCGTCCTCGAGCGCCACGAAGGGCACGCCGTGCTGCTCGGCGAGCGCGCGGCCCAGGTCGGTCTGGCGCACGGCGCCCATGCGCAGCAGCACCTCGCCGAGCAGCCCCCTCTCCTCGCGCTGGAGCTCCAGCGCGCGCTCGAGCTGCTGCGGGGTCAGCACCCCTTGCTGGATCAGCAGTTCGCCGAGTCGCTTCTTCGGCATCGTCTCCCCCGGGTGCGTCGGGACGGTTGGAGCGTGCCCGGGCCGGGCCCGGCGCCGCCGCTCAGCCGCGGGCGCCTGCGCTCAGGTTCTGCACCACTTTCTGTTGGAGCACCACGGGATCGTAGGGCTTGACCACGTAGTCCACGGCGCCGCTGTTGAAGGCCCGGGTCACGTCCTTCGCCTCGGCCTTCGCGGTCAGCATGACCACGGGGATGTGCTCGGTGGCCTCGTGCTGCTTGAGGCGGCTGCACACCTGGAAGCCGTCGAGCTCCGGCATCATCACGTCGAGCAGCACGAGGTCGGGCTGCTCCTTGCGCGCGACGGTGAGCGCCTCGCGGCCGTCGGCGGCCTGGAGCACGTCGTAGCCGTACTGGCGCAGGCGGAACTCGATCATCTCCCGCACGCGCGGCTCGTCGTCCACCACCAGGATTCGCTTGGGCTTCATGGTCGAACCTCCGTGGGTTGTCTCACCGGCCGGCGGCGGTCGCGCTCGCCGCGCGTGCCGCGTCGTCGGTGAGTTCCGTTTCCGCGTCGCTGGCCAGCGGCGCCAGGTCTCGTCGGGCCATCGCCAGCAGCTCCTCGGCGGTCGGGGCGTCCTCGGGGTAGCTCGCCACGCCGAGGGAGAGCTCGGGCGGCGGCTCCGGCAGGGCGGCGAGCAGGCGCGCCATGCCGACCACGGCGCGGCCCGCCACGCGGCGCGCCCCAGGCCCGTCCACGTCGTGCAGCACGAGGGTGGCCGAGCTGTCGCTCATCACCACGGCGTCGCTCGGGCGCAGGCTCTCGGCGACGCACTGCTCGATCAGGGGCAGGTGCACGAGGCCCCGCGCCGAGCCCCACTCCCACGCGCGCCCGTCGCCGTGGCGCAATCGCACCTCGGCGATCGACAGGGGCGCGCCCACGGCGCGGGCCACCTTCAGCGCGTCCGCCACCTGGCACACCAGCCAGCGCCGGCTCTGCCGGAAGTCGGTCGGCACGAGCAGGCGGAAGCAGCTCCCCTCGCCGGGCGGGCTCTCGACGGCCAGCCGTCCGCCGTGCTGCTCGGCGATCTCGCGGACGATCGACAGGCCGATGCCCAGGCCGCCGTGCGCGTGCGCGCGGGCGGCGCCGCGGCCGCGGTGCGCGATGCGCTCGAGCTCCTCGGGCGCCAGGCCCGGCCCCGTGTCCCGGACCCACAGCTCGATCAGAGCGCCGCCGCCGTCGTCCGTCGCGGCCCGCGCCCCTACGCGCACCTCCCCGCCCGCCGGCGTGTACTTCACGGCGTTGCCCACCAGGTTGTCGAGTGCCTGGGTGAGCAGATCCTTGTCGGCGTGGCAGGTCGGGACGCTCTCGCAGGGGCCGGCGGCCAGGTCCACGCCCCCCGCGGTCGCCGCCGACGCGAAGGCCCGCACGGCCGCATGCACGAGCTCGTCGGGGCGCACGCCCTGGGCCGTCGCCCGCACGCGCACCGCGCCCACACGGTTCGCCGCGAGCATGTCGTCCGCCAGCCGGGCCATGCGGTCCGCGTCCTCGCGCACCCCCGCCAGCAGGCGGTCCTGGAGCTCCGAGAGCTCGCCCGCGGCACCCTCCGCCACCAGCGACAGCCCCTCCCGCAGCGACGTCAGCACGTTGCGCAGCTCGTGGGCGAACACCGAGAGCGGGTCCGAGCGCCCGGCCAGCCGCCAGTCCGGCGCCGGCCCGCGCTCCACCGCAGCGTGCACCCACACCGTGCCGTCGTCGTGCGTCACGCGGGTCAGCGTCGCCTGGAGCCACCCGTGCTCGGGGTGCTCCAGCGCCACCCGCCGACGCACCACGCCGCCCTCGGCGTGGTCGCGCAGCAGATCGCGCAAGACCACTCGCTGACCCTCGCAGCACACCGCCACGCTCGTGTCCCCCTCCGCGCCCAGGCCCAGCAGCACCCGCGCCGCCTGGTTCCACGACAGCACTTGCCCCGAGCCGTCCGCCACCAGCACACCGCTGGGAAGCAACGCCGCCGCCAGCCACCTCGGGTCCGTGAGTTCGACCATATCGGGTTGTCATCCCCCATCGCAGGCACCCGGCCTCTCGAAGGGCGCGCGCCAACGGCAGGCCTCCCTCCAGCCGACGACGGCAAGCGGACAAGGCTCACTGTGCAACTCCCGTGCCACCGCACTCTCACGCTCCAGCACGAGACCCACCGCCGACGCAACTGTAGGCAGCAAAGAACCTTATGGAACCGAGGCCGCCACCGCCACACCCGCGCTCGCCGGGCCCTTGTTACCGGCTGGCCGGAACCTTTTGCACCGGCGCGCCTCGCCGCTTTCGCACCGATCCACCACACGCCGCCGGCCCCACGGCCTCGGCGCCGCGCGGCACCACATGTCCTAAGCCATGTCCAGCCAATCACTTATGGGTGCTGCGGCGCACGCCGCCGGCGGCCGCTCAACCTGTTACCAATCCTACCGATACTACGGCTGCGGCCTCTGGGGACTGACGACACCATATCGAGGGGACGGCCATGCCTGCCTCGCTGGCCGACGACACACGGACCCGCCCTGCGGGCAACGCCTTCATCCGCGTGCCCGTCGCCGCGCCAGGGGCCCGTGGCCGGCCCGACGGGGGCCTCGTGACGCACAGCGAGGCCATGCGCGAGCTGGCCGCCGTCCTCGATGCCGTCGCCGCCTCGGACTGCGCGGTGCTCGTCACCGGCGAGACCGGCACGGGCAAGGAGCGGGTGGCCCGCGCCCTCCACGCCCGCAGCCATCGCCGCCACCGCCGCCTGCTGGCCATGCACTGCGCCGCCATCCCGGCCACGCTGCTCGAGCGCGAGCTGTTCGGCAACGAGCCCGGCGCCTACACCGGCGCGACCCGGCGCACGCGCGGCGCCTTCGAGGCGGCCGACGGCGGCACCTTCCTGCTCGACGAGATCGGCGAGCTCGAGCCGTCGCTGCAAGTCAAGCTGCTGAGAGTACTTCAGGAGAAGGAGATCGTCCGCCTCGGCTCACCCGACGCCGTGCCCGTGGACGTGCGGGTGCTCGCCGCCACCAGCCGCGACCTCCGCGCCGAGGTCGAGCGCGGCGCCTTCCGAGCCGACCTGTTCTTCCGCCTCAACACCGTCGAGCTCCACGTCCCGCCCCTGCGCCAGCGCCGTGAGGACATCCTCGCCATCGCCGCCGAGGCCCTCGCCGACATCCGCGCCGACGGCGGGCCCGCCCTCGAGCTCCGCCCCGCCGTCGCCGACCGCCTGCTCGCCTACCACTGGCCAGGCAACGTCCGCGAGCTGCTGAGCGCCCTCGAGCGGGCCTCGCTCCTGTGCAAAGGCCCCCGCATCGAGCCCGAGCACCTGCCGCCCGAGATCCTCGACGGCGCCGCCCGCGCCCCCATCCCGCCACATCCGCGGCGCCCGACCGAGGCGAACCCCCTGCACGTGGTCGCTCCGCCGAACGAGACGCCCGCTGCCCTGCCCCTCGACTTCGCGCTGCCCGACTTCCGCGAGGCGCGCCGCCAGTTCGAGCGCGGCTACCTTCTCCAGGCCCTCGCCGCTGCCCGCGGCAACATCTCGGCCGCTGCCCGCCGCGCAGGGCTCTCGTGGAAGCACTTCCGCCACAAGATGCGCCAGCTCGGGATCCGCCCCGACGCGGGGTCCAGCTAGCCCGCATTTCTCACCAGGTTTTGTCGTGGACGCCACAACGACATGCCAGG